>NZ_JAGQCQ010000043.1:0-16246 GCF_024346275.1 Cyanobium sp. BA20m-p-22 | reverse complement strand
TGCATTCTTTTGCCCGGGTTGGATCGTGAAACTTCGGTGGATGATTCGGAAATGAACCCTGTCTTTGCAATGCCGTCACAAGGCTTGGGCAGTTGGTTTGAAATCCAGAAGTTCCATGCTCTTCCCGAAGGCGAACATACTTCAGAAACTCATTCGGGAAGTTTTGTTCAAGGAAAGTGGTGAAGGACATCCCAAGGCCACAGTGCCTCTCACGGTGACACTTGAAGTTCCATCCACCATTCTTCTTGTACAAGAAGCCTTTGGCATCACCTGGAGAAAATGGTTTTCCTTTGCTGTTCTTCTTGCCAACCTGGCAGTAAGGGCAGTGGAATCTAAATGAATTATTTCTGGAACTGAAATGAAGCAACCCTGGGCTAAGGCTATGGATCAAATTTTCTTCAATGCTCATACGAATATTTCGCTGTCTACTCAACCATTATATACCAATTCTCAGGATCTGTCAAATCTGAAATTCTAAAAACAATAAATAACCTTGTGAAAGGTTGAAAGAGAATAGAGACACTAAATTCCACTGGGGCTTGACAAGATGCCCAAAACCCTGTATAATAACCTTGTGAGAGGTTCAACAAAATATCTACTACAAAACTATAATTGTACACTTAACTTGATCTCAAGAGTATCTTGATTCAACCTTGAGTATCATCTTTGAGAAGTTAACGATTAATACCCCAAGTGATCCACAAGAAGTCAACATAAAAAATTGATAAATAAATCAGGTAAACAGCAAAACAATCCAGAATAACTCCAGGGATCCTTTAGATCCGTTAACTACTCCATTTTTATTGATTTAAAATATCCAAATAAATCAACTCTTGAATCACCCCTAAGCCATCATACCAAAGAAACTTAAAAATACCAAATGGAAACATCTACACTTATTGACCCAATTACTCAACAGAGTAATGCTACACTACTTCCCTCAAAAACTCATATATCGTATAAATTCAATGAAAAGAATCTCCTGATTATGGAAAAAGAACTTATGGATTTCTATCACTTTAATAGATCAGATCTACATAAACATTTTATTAGGAGTGCATACTCAATGCTTAAGTCTCCTTCACCATATATTTAGAATGAACAATAAGAAGCTACTTCAAGCAAGGCTTGACTATCTGTACAAAGAAAGAGAATCTGTAGATGCATCAGGTTACCGAATAGATCCTGACCTTAGAAAAATTTATAAATTTATCAATGAAGAAATTCAGAATCTTCAATTGATTATGTTTGAAGATGAATATCAAAGTTTTAGTGATAGGTTGGAAGAAATATTTAATACTGGTCCAGCATTTCCCTTAAAGGAGAAAGATAATGTTATTCCGTGACTTCGTGATCCTCTTATATCAGGGATTTTTGGAAGACAAAAGCTATATCACCAAACTCAGGGATAAGATAAAGTCCGAAAATTTCCTCAAAGATGTTGAATTTGATCCAGCGTTTGAAGATTGGAAATCAATTGATCCAACCAATCCTGAAACACATCACAAGAACAGGATGAAGTTTCATCCCACCAATCCATATGATCCACAACAAGGTGTTTACACCTATGAGGATCGCCAAGATGCCAGGAGAAGGCTGAGGGTAATTAGAGAGTGCTTACAGAGAGGGAGAGAACGTGATAAGCATTAAAAATCCAAAAACTGAGAAGTTAATTGATGAGATTCTCCAGAGGACCAAGTATTCAACACCTTTAGAATATTTGGAAGCAAGGATCAAGAGTGACTTTGAAACTGTGATTAAAAACAAGAAACTATTTTAAAGAGGAAATATGATTACGTTTAAAATGCTGATGAGTCGCTTGGCGGAGGCCACCTGTGAGCCAGTTGATATCTATGATTTTATGGAAGAATGGTTCAATCTGTCTGAGGATTCAACATTCTACATTTATAAAGTATCAACGGGGGCGGTGCTGGCAACTAATATTCAAGGATTTGAAGCTGCCAAACGAAAATCATCGGAGCTAAGACAATCATTGGGGCTTAAATGGGATGATATAAAATTTAAAAGTGAACGTTCCAGAGCCAAAGGGACTGTTGGTGTCAGCGGCAGTGGGAACCAATTTACTAATAATCGTGGTGAACGCTATCCCATTCAATATTCACGTAATTACAATCCTAGCAAGCGTTCAAAATTTTCTGGATACTATGATAAAAGCGGAAACTGGAATGATTTGTCGTGACAATAAAAAAGACCCCACCTAATGGCAGGGTCTTCGTGAATCTATTTAATTTTTACAAGTGACCATAGAATTGATTCTTCATCAGAATCTTCAGTTAATGTCCCAATAATCTCAAGCTCACTGTCTCTATGGGGTATCACAGTATGCAGGCTTGGGCAGACCTTGATATTAAGAATATCTACTGACAAATCATGTATGCCCCTTAGGATTTCAAAGAACTCATCAGAATTGTATGCTTGTAGTTCGGACAGGTAGGCTCCAAATAACTCAATATCGCTATTGACTGTGCTGATTTTTGATTCAAGATGTGTTTTGTCTAAAATACTAAGAATAGCCAGGTCCTCCTCGCTATCTTTTTGTTTAACGATGTATTGACTGAACAAGTACCCGGGAAATACTTTTTCTTTCTTGCTAATAGTATCTGGATTTTTTGGTTTCATAATAGTACCAATATTGTTTACATCCTTCTGGTTTTCCGTGAAGGCTTACTCTATTATAGCACCAAATGGAGCGAATGTCAAGCTTCTGAATCGCTCACCGGAGGCCCGTCTGCTGGTTCTATGTTAGAAATCTATCAAGTCAATCAAGCGTCCATCATCATCTACCAGGCGATACCTTTTCCCAGTTGATGATGCCCGGCGAGAAGCAACCAGATAGGCATCTGCCTGATTCTGTTTGGTTTGGAAGTGATGCCATTTACCTTGTTGGTCCTGCCATTCAATGTTGATTGTCATTTGATCAACGCCACAACTCCAGATTCAGACCCGCCGATGCTGCTACACACCCCTCCAAGACACTTAATGGAGTGGGGGTCCAGCGATATAGGCGACGCTAAAGTGCTTCTCAATACTAAAAGAGATCTGTCTCAATCCCACTTTTTGCTTTGAGTTCTGTAAGTAACCGAAATTGCCCATTGGTCATGTAGCAAGGACTGGATTATTGCTGGGGACGAACAGGGATGATCAGGGAGGTCGCTATGTGCTTGACAAGAATATACATTCTATGCTATACTAGTAAAGTAATAATGTTTAAGAAGCTAAATGAAAAACCTAAGTGATCGGACTGAAATGCTTATTGAAGATAGGGCGGCATTTGAGAGTTTTCTTTCTGAAGAAGAAAAAATTGAAGAAGAATTCAAGCAATCGTGGTATGAGGATTATGACGGTATGAAAATCGGTCTTTTAGAGAGTTGCCAGGAGGCGGCCATGAACCAACTTGATAGGTTTTTTGAGAATAGTGAATTCAATAACAGCGACTGTGTTTATTGTGAAGGTATTAACAAGTCCCATGTGCTTTCAGAACTCAGAAGAGCGATTGCTGACAAAATAGTGAATATGTAAGCGTCTTTACCCTGATATTTTTAGGCAATATCAGTGGTACAGGTTTCTTGAGGGAACTACTGGTGATGAACGGCACTGTGCCACTCCCTCTTGGAACCACCAGTAAGTAGGGGGCAGTTCAGAAGAGGTGTACTTTGACTTGATATTCAATGTTGATAGTCATCTCAGTGCCTCACACGCCTCACCATCTCCATCACGGTCAAGGTAGGTGTGTCCTTGCTTAAGGAGCACCTGTGCCTTTTCCCAAGACCCGATCTCCTTACACCGATACTTACCACTGGTAGTCCCACCACCACCTGAAGACGTACTACTGCCACTCCTCCTGCTCCGTCTGTAGTCCCATGGGCGCTGAATACCTCCAGGCACTGCCCACACCCCAGCACCCTTCAGACGGGCATCGTTTTCCAGTCGGGAGTAGGTCTGCCGGTCACACCCGCCGATGTACTGCCAATAGACAAAGGCATTCCCAGATCCCACCAGGGACTGGTTGATGTTGGTGCTGCCCTTGAGGACTTCGGCAACGCTCCTCCCATAGCGATCCGTCGCTTTGCTGTTGAGGGTCACCTGCGAACCGACAGGCAGTAGAACCTGTAGTGCTTTCCTTGCCTCCATCCCATAAGGGGATTGGGAGGTCTCTGGGGCATCAATACAGGCAAGGCGGACCTTGATCCGCCTGCTGCCCTCGGTCACGGTAATGGTGTCTCCATCACCAACGGACAGGACAGAAGCGGCGTGAGCGGGTGCCGCCACTAGCAGCAACCCACCCAGCAGGAACGCCCACCTCATTTCCTCACCCCCACAACTCCAACCCAAGACCCGCCAATGCCCCGTTCCCCACGCCATCTACCGCAGGGGCATTCCTTTCACATTACGCTCAGGTGCAACAGCCGTCAGTTTCTGATTGCCAAGGGGTTGAGAAGGGATGTGCTCCTGGCAGTGCTCGCCAAAGCACAAACCAAGGTGCCACACAGATTGTATGCGGTGTGTTTGATGGCAAATCACCTGCACCTGCTCCTGCGCCCAGATGATGCCTCCCAGTTGCCCCGTTTGATGCACTGGGTGGGTTGGTATTCAGCAATGGCACTCAACCGCCTTACTGGGCGTTGCGGGCACTTCTGGGAGGCAAGGTATTACGCCACTGCCATTGCTCCTAAAGACCATAAACGTGCGCTGAATACACTCAGGTATATCCACGCCAATCCCAAAGCGGCAGGAGTGCGAAGGGGATTTTATGACCCCTATTCCAACTACGGACACTACGGCAGGTTGGAATGCGATGGCATCAGTGAATGGCACCCAAGTTTCCTGACCCTGGCACCAACACTAAAGGGATGCTCCAAGCGTTATGAGCGTTTCTGCCAGAAGTATCGCCATCACGCCAAGGGAGCACCTAAGTGTCACTGGGGCTCAAGGATGCTGAAGCGGCTGGTTGAGACCAGCGGAAGCAGCAGAAGCAAGAACAAGCGAATATCACCAGGGCAAATGCAACTACCCTTTGCATTTGATTTACGCCTCAGTCAAATCCCTGAAGAGTGGCACCAGATAGCAGTGAGATTTAGACGAGCCAATGGCATCCGTGATGGCGACAGAGGGCGAAGTATTTGGTAGTTGCGTTGGGGAAATAGATGTATCAATAGTGGTGAAATATGGAGGCGACTGGCTTTGCTGTGGGTGCAATTATTTGGGATTTGTTTTGACGGGGAAAGCGGCTCAAGATTGGCGGTGGAGGTGGGAGATGGTGCCAGGTATTGGAGGGCACTTTGGGTGCTTTGGGCTTGATTGAAGAATTAAAAAGCCCCTGTGGTGGCAGAGGCTTGACGGGGTAGGGTTATTGGAGGATTTCTCATTGGTTGGTGGTTAGCGATGATGATTGTCCTTGACGGTGTAGGGGCGGCAGTGTTAATGATGCAGGGAGGGTCTTATGCGGTGTCTTATGGTTCGGAGCAATTGGTATGGTACCCGTTGGTGGTGCATGCATCGTGCACCCGCACATCCCGATTGGCTGGCGTCGTTGATAGTGCCTGAATTACAGGCATCACAACTGGCTGCTGCTTTCTAATGCTTGGTGCTCCATAACCATTAGTGCCAAAGCGATATTTGAGATCTGCCGAGACCCTAGTCTCAAATGCCTGGTCGTAGGAGAGATTACCGCCAACGGTGAGACCATTGGTCAGGTTGTACGCAAGCCTGCCCCGAACGCCTGAACCATCAGCCGTATTCAGGTCTCCGTCTTGGTAGTAGTAGCCAACAGATGCCCTTAAATCAGGGGTGATGCTGTAACCAACATCAAGCCCAAAAGTATCTAGGGTGCCGCCCTGGTAGACGCTATTAAGTTGGGAGTTGGTGGTGCCAACAGGCACCAGGGCATAGGCATTGAAGTTCCAGGAGTTGGATACTGCTTCTAGGCTTGCTGCCACCTGCTGAAAGAAGACCGTTTGAGAATTCGTAACGGTGACACCTGTATCAGCAGGTCCCGTTGCCATTGGACGGCTGTCATAGCCCGCATTGACGCCAAACATCCAAGAGCGGTTGCCATTGAGCCAGCGGTAGCCCAGGCGTGTGGAGGTGGAGAAGGTGGTTCCAGCAACGGTTGTATTGATGATGCTGGAGTAGTTGCCGTAGTCATTGAAGTTGGCATTCACCAGCACATCCATAAAGGCAACGCTGTTCTTGCTGACCTTTAGGGGAATGAAGGCACCAAGCCCTGCTTGGTTAGGGGTTCCAGCGCCTTGTAGAGCCCCCTGGAAGCCGTAGTTGAGCTTGACGGCATCCTTGAGGTTGACGCCCATCACACCGAGGTCTGCTGCTTCAGTGCTGGGAGCCTCGGGGTCTTGCGCTGCTGCGGGGCTGATGGCAAGAGGCAGTGATGCCAGTGCCAGGGCAGTGGTTCCCGTGAGGGAGAGGGCAAGGCGGATGGAGGACAGCAAGTGAATTCCAAAGAAATTCGTTGCTGCAATTTGGCGCAAACTTGCTGCGGTGTCTGGCTTAGGTGGTCAGTGCTGGGATTGACAGCAGGATGAGAGCCCCGCTCACCCCCACAACTCCAGCACCTCCCCCCAATCCATCTTCGCCCGCCCCGCCGATGTGGTGGCACACGAGCTGATCGGCTGCCTGATGACTTGCCGCTGGGGCAACAGGGCCTGATTCCCCAGGGCGAGCACCTCACCAAGCGGTGCTCTCAGTGGGTGGCACGGCAGGAGGTGCGGCAGGGGTGGTGCCCTGAGGGTGGATGAGGCATTCTGCGGTGGGATGGCTGAACCAGGGTCTTGAGTCCTCATTCATCCGTTACGAAACCAGATAAAGTGTTGGTGTATTTGTTGGTGTATCAGGCGTCTTAACTGGTAAATAGGTTCCAGTGCAGTCTCCCTGAGTCCGCCTAAAAAGGACACCCTCTCCGTTGCTTCCTTTGCTGTTAAGGGGGCATGCAAGGGAGAGAGCCCACGGTCCGTCATGCTGCCTGGAGGAAACCTCGCTCCATTTCCATGGTTGCCCGTTTGCGTCTGCTAACCCTGCCTGCCCTGTTGGTATCGCTGCTGACACTGGTCTGGGCCCCGGCCGCATGGGCGGAACAGCCCTCCGCCCCATCCAGCCGTTGCAACAACGCAACCCTGAAGGGCACTTACCTCTACAGCTCGGTCGGCATGCTGGATGGCAAGCCCTACGCCGAAGCCGGCCGTGAGGTGTACGACGGCAAAGGTGGCGTCGAACTCACCTACCGCGGCACCGGGGGCGCCACCGGCTCGATGCGCACTACCTACAACGTGAGCCCCGACTGCATCGGGAGGGCTGTCTATCCCTACGGTCAGACCCTGGTGAGCTTCATCAGCCCCGATGGCAGCCGCTTCGCCTACACGATCACCCGCGGCCCTGGAGATCGGCCCACGGTGCTCTCAGGCTGGGAGATCCGCGTCGATCCTTAAGCCTCCGTCAATTCGCCAGCCCTAGCGGTAATGACTGCGCAGTCGGGCTCTTCATTTAATGCCTAACGGGGCCGCTGCTCCACCCAGTAGCGAAAAACACGGCGAACTGGGGCATGGCGCTCAGGGCTGACGCCGTAATGCTGGCTGGTAGGTGCGCGTTGCGCAGGTTGGGCCTGGGCTGCTGTGTCTGCCCTGAACTTGGGGATGACATCGGATTCACTTACCGCGGTGGCGGCTGGGGACGTTACGGCGGCGATGGCTCCATGGTCCCCTTCGGCACCCCTGGCATGGGCCTGCTGATGATCCCCCTGGGCATTGGCGTCTGCCTGCTGTTTACCGGGACCTACAAGCGCTGGGCCAACCTCCTTGTCTGGGGATCTGTGGCCGCTTTAGGAGTCGGGGTGCTCAACAGCATTCGTCTCACCTTCATGCCCACCACCCCTCTGGGCCTTGGCCACCTACATCGTGATGATTGCGGCGGGTGGCGGACTGATGTTCCGCAGCCTCGGTGATTACGACGACAAGCCGGGATGACGATGACGACGACAAGCCTGGCAACGGGGCTGACTAATGGGCCTGAAGCCAGCCCCCAGCGAACTTTCAGCAACCTCTCACGCCACTATCTGCAGCCGTTACCTTGCGCCCTCAGCGTTGGTCACAAGCCGGGCCACCGGCGGATGCGAGCAGGTTTCGGCTGGGCTTACCGGCAAAACGCTTGTTACGGCAAGGTGCCAGGTATTTGATGAGGGGCCGGGTGGGGCATGAGCGATGAGTACAACTCAGCACCCAAAGGAGTCGGTGCCGCCAGGCTGGGAGCGGTAGCGCAAGTGGTGGAATTTCACTAGCGGCCCCAGAGCATGGATGGTTGAAAATGAGCACGGTTGGCAGCTGTTCAGCTGCTTAGCAATATTAGTTTCCGCCCCAACCTCAAGCCTCCGGGAGAAGCCGATACAAACACTGCACGAGGCTCGCCCTCCATAAGTGACTGAATCCGTAAAAGCAACCATCATATGCTTAGCCATGGCATACGGGCGCTACAACAACGCCAATAGACGCAAATACGTCATGAGATCAATACTCAATTATGATGCCCGTGGCAATTTGGGACTCGGACAATAAGTCTCTGACCCGAACAAAACCACAACATCCTCTACTGTCAATTTCTACTGTACACACTGATGCAGAGCAACTTATTCACCGCTATTTTGCTGCCGCTGGCACTGGCAATTGTCATGCTAGGCATGGGGCTAAGTCTACTTCCAGTGGACTTTAAGCGAATCACGCGTTATCCCAAAGCAGTTGCGGTGGGCACAGTCTGCCAGATATTGCTGCTGCCGCTGATTGGGGCACTGATCGCCCTGGTCGTTCCCATGCAGCCGGAGATAGCTGTAGGCCTAATTATTTTGGCAGTCTGTCCCGGTGGTCCTTCCTCTAATCTCGTTACCTACCTGGCAAAGGGTGATGTTGCTCTATCGGTGTCACTAACGGCAGTCAGCAGCGTTATTACCGTATTTACGATTCCACTTTTTGCAAATCTAGCACTTCAGTATTTCCTGGGTACAAATGCTGAGATCGCCTTGCCGATTGGATCTACCATGCTGCAAATCTTCCTGATCACCTTGCTGCCCACCGTGATCGGGATGGCCATTCGTCAACAGTTCCCTGACACAGCCCGTCGCCTAGAAAAGCAAATGAGCCGCCTTGCGACAGGCCTATTGGCTCTAATTATTGTGCTGTTGCTAGTAAGTGAGAGCAGTAAGCTTCCAGGATTTTTGGTGCAGGTGGGAACCGGCATAGTGCTGCTCAACCTACTGGCAATGCTAACAGGATTCCTCGCTGGAAAGGTATTTCGGCTTTCGCCAGCTCAACAGATCTCTATCGCCATTGAAGTTGGCATCCAAAATGGAACGCTGGCGATCGCCATCACAGCTGGCCTGCTCAACAACCCGGACATGGCTGTGCCCGCTGCTGTTTATAGTTTGTTTATGTACTTTACTGGCTTCGGAGCCATACTTTATGGCAGGCAAGCAAGCCGTGGCTCATCTAGCTTTAAGCACTGAACTACTTGCCAATTCGAGGACCCTTACACTGGTAAAGTAGCTGGTAATGCTCCGTACCCATGGTCCGACTCCTTAGCACCATTGATGATGCCGATGTCCAGCCATGACCGTAGCCACGGCTCAGCCCTCAGCCTGCTGCTCCTGCTGGGCCTGGCGATCGGGTTGCACGTCTACGCCGTACGTGTGAAGGACGTCCAGCCCTCCCGCTATCAGCCGGGGCCCAGCTTGAGTCCCGATGGTTCCGCCCGCGTTGCTGGCTCCCAGTCGAATCGTATTAAGGAATTGCTTGCTAAATAAATTGCATGGTTGATAGCCCGTTTGTTTTCAATCCCCTAAATACAGCTATACCAGTGGTGGTGCTGCAGCACAAGCCTGACCGCACTCGGTCTGCGCCAACTCAAAAAAGCTAAGTGAGTATTTCACAAGAGACCATGACGTCTCTGAAAGGCGCACTTGGACAATAATTTAGGTCTTTCAATTGGGCCAATCCCATCCCTCAGGCAGTCGCAACTCTGGTTGCGATAAGCTAGGCGATCTGCTGGTCAAGCCACTCCTAAATCACAGGCAAGCCGACCACTTCGCTGCCGCCGATGCTGCTGCGGGCACTAGGTACCCGACTCGCCCTCTCTCAGCACCACCGTGACCCGATGGTCTGGGAACAGCTCTTTGACGCTTCATGGGCCTGGGCCTTATCAGCAGCAAAAACCCCTGGTGAGCTTCATTAGCCCCGATGGCAGCCGCTTCGCCTAAACGAGCTGAGTTGCTGAAGCCTCTAGACCCGACAACACCGGATCGGCGACGCCAGCAGGAAAGGTAGTCGGCAATTGTGAACGCACAACGCCTGCCACTGCTGGAGTCTGGGCGATCAACTCGTCCAGGAGGGCTTGTGCATCACCGAGCCCAAGTCGTTTGGCGGTGAGCAGCATGCGCCGGGCTGTGATCTCCAGAGGCTTGGTGTAGCGGCCTTTTTCACCGTGCCAGGCCATGGCCATCCGGAGCTTCTGTTGTGGCCATTGGCCACTGCGGCGACCGATCACCGGCCAGGCCGAGAGCACGTCGTAGAGCGGCGTGAGCTGAAAGCGCCCGCCGGGGTTGAGGAAGAGGCTGAAGTTCTTGGCGTGGCCATCAATGGCGCGCAGCATCCAGAACAGCACCTGTGCCATGAAGAAGGTTGCCAGGTCGCTGGGTTCTGACGATTGAGCCAGCAACTCGGCGATGGCCACCATTCCTGGCCCGCCATTGTTTTCGTACTTCTTGGTGGCCGGTGTGGCGGTTGCCTGGCAGCAGTCTTCCGTGGGCAGCCACAACCAATGGCTGCTGCTGGCATGGAGCTTGCGATCAAAACGCTCAACGATCAGGCAGCGTTGCCCGTCAAAACTGGCGATCTCGCTCGGCGCCACTGGTAAACCGAAGGCACACAGGATCTTGCTGCACAGCCACTCGTTCTCCACTGAAGTGCTGAAGTCGATCTGCCCCTCGCCGATGATCCCCATCGGCAGCTTGAACAGGTGGGTGGTGGGCGTGCTTTCCAGCGGCACGCACCACTGGCCGTTGTGCCATAAGAAGGCTGTCTTCTCTTGTGCACCTGCCACGGAAAGCCTCAGCTCATCGGCTTCAGCGCTCAGGGATCCTGGCGCTGGTGCAGCCGTGACGGTGCGCAGCCGCTGGGCGATCTCCTGGTCGCTCAGGGGCCTGGCCTTGATGCGATCGATGCCACTGGGCTCCTGCTCCGGCGGCAGCAGCTGCACGGCACCGGCGCAGTCGCGGCCAATGGCGGCCAGCAGATCGAAGGCACTGGTGCTGGCTGCGGGCAGGAGGTTGTCGAACCAGCTCTCCACGGCGGTACCTCTGAGGGTGCTGGCCCCGAGGCCAGCAGGTAGCGACAGCGACAACGGGCGGAACTGACTCGAGCGGAGCCAGGCCTCGCGGTAGCTGAACTCCTGGGGGCCTCGGGCCGGCAGTGACCAGGTGCCCATCCGCATGCCGTTCATCCACACCGCCAGGGAGCGCGCATGCGTTGGCCTTCCCCTCACCACTCGGTTGGCTCGCTGGAGATCTGTCGCGTCCGCACCACCAACTCGAGGTCGAGGGCCGCCAGGATTAAGAGCAGCCGCTCCACAGTGAGGCGCCCGGGCTGCAACTCGAGCTGGGACAGCCTGGCCTGGCTCGTGCCACCGGCTTTGAGGGCTAAATCCTGCTGGCTCAGGCCCTGCTGCTGCCGCACACCCCTGAGCAACGTCCCTAGCTGGGCGGGAGCGCGGATCACCTGCTCGCTTGCGGCAATGCCTCACTCAGAATCTCAATAAACGCACAATAACAGGATTACCAATGAAAAATATGTATTGAGAATCCGGCTAGCCAGGGGATGGGCAATGGCTTGTCTTGCCAGGGACCCGCCCTGAAGGTGGAAGCGCGCCTCCACTCTTTCGCACGAAAAACAGCTGGGTTCGACGCTGCGGCGCTGACGCTGCATTCAGCAACGTTCATGCCTGGTTGCACACCACGGGCGTGAAGCCGCCCGCCACCAATGACCTCGCAGGCTTACTCCTGCTCCTGCGCGCCTACTCAACCTTTGCGGTGCAATCGGGCTGCAGCAGGTCATTTGAGAGGCGCCCCGTGGGGGGCGCCTTAGCACCGGTTGCGGCGAGTACCTCCTCACACAAGGTCAGCCGGTCGGGTGTCTGTGGGTGCACTGATCACCTGTCTGGGGCCTGGCAGGAAAGGAATAGGGATCACGTTTGGGAGAAGAGATGCTCGAGGTGCACGGCGACAATTAGGTAGGCGGGCGCCTACGTAGTTGACACCGGGCACTCGAGGCTTGACCTTCTCGGTTGTGATCTCGGCTCGGGTTAAGCAGCCCAAGATTTAAGAACGCGGGAACCAGAACTGGCGTATTGCTCTCTGCGGTTTCGGGATGGCATTCGCGCCATGCCATCGCATTCACTCTGATGAAACACTCGCACCTCCGTTGCGTGCACCGGCTCGGGTGATCCCTGGCCGGACTCTGTTGGAGGGTGAGGGTCGGGTTGGCTACCGGGCCTCCCCTCAACTTCAAAGTACATCTTTTTTCAGTTGGGAGTGGCTTTCGGCAGTACCTATTCCCGTACACCTAGGACCCAAGTCAACGAAGGAATTCACAGGCTTCCCCATCGCCATGAGGTATTTATCGCAATCATGATCATCACGCACTCCAGGATGGCGATAGGGATCTGATTCACCCCAGAGGAAAAACTAGAACAGGCGGTTACGGCCGGCCATGGCGCCGAACGGGGAGCTGACAATGGTGCCGATGCAATGGCTGCGGGTACTGCTAGGGTTTTGGAGCTATTGCAGACTATTCAGGGTGACCTATTGCATCGGTTACTGGCTGGAGAAAGGGTTGGTTTTCGCCTCCGACTCCCGCACGAATGCAGGAGTTGATTATATTTCAAGTTATAGCAAGTTGCATGTATTTCAGCCGGCCTCCGACCGGCTGTTCGTGCTTCTAGCTGCTGGCAATCTCGCTACCACCCAGGCAGTGGTGAACCATATCCAGCGGGATCTGGATCTGGAGATTGGCAGCCAGGCCAGCGCTAACGAGGATCTGCGTTCCTGTCACTACCTGTTTGAAGCGGCCGCCTATGTCGGCGCGGTGAGCGTGGCAGTGCAGGAGAAACACTGCGCTGCCCTAAAGCAGGCGGGCACCAGCGCAGAGGCCAGCTTCATCCTGGGGGGGCAGATCGGCAGCGAACCTCATGGTCTGTTCATGGTGTATCCACAGGGGAATGCGGTGATGGCCACCCCCCAGACCCCCTATCTACAGATCGGTGAATCCAAATACGGAAAACCGCCGCTCGACAATGTGGGCAACATCAATTTGTCGCTGGAGGATGCCGGCCGGCTCTGCTTGATCTCGGAAGTGCTCACCTACCGCTCCAACCTCACCGTTGGCCCGCCGTTCGAGCTGGCGATCGTACCCCGTGATCGGCACACGGTGGCCCATCGCGCCACGTTCGAGGCGGAGGCGCCTGAATTGGCAGCCATGATCAACACCTGGAGCAGCATCCAGCGGGAAGCCCTGCACCGGCTACCGAGCTTCATCTGGGAACAGAACCAGGCCCGCGTTTGACGGTGCGTGCCGGCCTTCCGACCCCGCTGGAGGCTGTCATGCTGCTGCCTGGATACCAGCCTCTTATGATGGTTTCAATGCGCCTGATCCCTCCGATCGTGCTCTCCGCGGTTGTGGCCGTCGCGGCCGGCAGCAGCAGCGCCGAGGCCGGCTGCCGCTTTCTGATGCCGCTCGGCGGAAGCGGCGAGCCGGTGGTTTCTAAACGGATCGGCCCGGATCGTCTGCTTGGCAGCACCAACTGGAACACGGATTTCATCGTGGACCGATACTTCCGCAGCTATCAGTTTTTCTTCACGTCGGCCTCGACCGAGCGTGCCACCTTCCCGGTGGCCGCGTTCATGCGCTTCACCGATGGCACCAGCCTGCAGGTGGTAAACCAAACGCCCACCTTCGAGCCAGGGACCGGCCGGAAGTTCGGCCCGTTTAAGGCGGTGCCCGGCAAGCGCACCAATCTGATGAACTTCCGGGTGGGCTCCACCACCAGGCCAGCGGCCGTGGGCTTCAGCTATCGGATCTCCGTGCAGGGTTGCGATTGATGCATCGGATGGCTGAGCCGCGTCAATCTCTGCCCCTGCTCATGAGTCCATGGGCCAAAACTCCCTACTTTTTGGCTTTGCAAACGCATTCGGCTTTGCAATCGCATCGTTGAATGCTGGCACTGCCCAGGCGCAGCAATCGCTGCACCCCTGTCCAAAATAGACATCTGCCCGTCTGGATGGTGTTCATTCGGCGTCTACTGCGCCAAGGGCCTGTGATGTCAATGAGCGATGTTCCGCGTCTGGAGCAGCTCGGCAACCTCCTACTGCGCAACCCGGTGGCCTTCCCCAGCCGAGTACATCACCACCGATCTATCAAGCCAGCGACTGATTTCAAAGGGGCTGAATGTGCTCCTTGCACCATGACTTATCCCTTCGCAAAACTAGATAGGGGACATGCTCTGCAGATCCTTGAGCAACACGAACAAGTGCAGCGGATCACTCGGCGAGGTCGGGAAGCCGAAATGCTCGTATAAGCCTCGTGCCCGTTCGTTCTTGGCATGGACAGCCAGCGCGCGGATGCCGGCGATGTCTGCAGCCGCCAATGTGGGGCCGATGGCATCCCTTAGCAGGGCGGCGCCGAGGCCTTATCCGACGACAATCTGGTTGAGGGGTCGCGCCAAACAGGTTGACCGCTCTGGATGGGTTCAGCTGAATCCGGTTGCCATGCGCAGGGCACCGGGCCATGCCTGCTCCTCTCACCGTTCAACAGATTGCTCTGTACATGTCCGTTGGTTCACCAGGGCGAAACGAATCAAGAAGCGGTTCAGGGCTTCGTCGCCACAATCAAAGCTCTCCAGGGAATGGCTGGCCTGGAGTGGTTCGATCCGATACCGGCTCACCCAGCGCCACCAGCGGTTGGCTTTGCGGCAACTCCCACCTCGATCACGCTGGGTTCCTGCAGCAACCGCGCCAGACGGGGATGCGCCTGGGGAGGTGCAACCAGGGCCGACACAAATGCCTCCCAACGCTCCGGAACAAGCTGGAAGTTCTGCCGGTCGGCCAGGGTTTCGGCCGCGCTAGCCAGGGCGCTCTCCAGCACGAAGTCGGTGACGCTGCGCTGGGCCGCCGCCGCCGCCCGCTGCAGGCTTTGCTTGGCCCCTGGTGTCAGCCGCAACGGCACCACCTTCATGGGGCCGGCCCCTCCACTAGCCCCTGGATCATCACCAAGGCATCGACTTAACCCCAGCCGGCGTGCCAGCTACTGCACAACAACCTGCACAGCAGCCTGCACAGCAGCCGATTCTTTTTAGAAGATCATGCTGGCTTCCAGGCGCCCTTCCTTGATCGCTTGCATGAATAGCCGGTAGTCGCTTTCGGCCTGGTCGGCGTAGTGTAAGCCAAAGGCTTCCAGGGCCTGGTCAAAGACCTTGCCGGCGTCCAGCCAGGTCGCGATCGCTATGCGATCACCCGAACGCGCGTGAGCTTTGGCCAGAGCCCGACCACACAATTCGCCGTAGAGCTCCAGACCCTTGGCATCCAGGCTGGCCAGGTCCACCGAACCTTTCCAGTTGCGCAGCAGGCGCCAGTAGTAACTGAGATCCCTCTGCAAACTGCTCGTCCATCCCAGAAACGGGTCGCTCACGGTCTGCATCAGCCGCTGGCCTTCGATCACCCCCCGCTGGCCGTGGTGATCGGGTGATGGGGTGGTGGCATAGGGCTCAAACACCGAGGCTTCGGCCTGCTTGCTCTGGAGGATCAACAGGTCATCGGGGTGGGGGCCCACAAACAGGCCGATGGCGCAGCGGGTACCCACCGAACCCACGCCCACGGCCTTCATCGCCGCATCCACCAGGTGGTATCGCTGAAGCCTGTGGCGTACCTCGGCCGGGACGGAGCAAAGGTACAGATCCAAATGCTTCTGGGCCATATCGCGCCAGTCGATGTCGGCGGTCCAGCTGTGATCCAACAGGGCATGGCGCCAGATCAACGGGGGGTCATGACGCAGTTGCAGTTGCCCGCCGGGTCCCCGTACGCAAAGTTTGTCGGCCGCTTCTATGCAGGTGCGGCCCTTGGCCTTGGCGCTCACCTTGAGCACGTGCTGCCGTAGCGGTGGGTGCTCCAGCTCGTTGATGTAAGCGT
>NZ_JAGQCQ010000042.1:0-16521 GCF_024346275.1 Cyanobium sp. BA20m-p-22 | reverse complement strand
TGCGCCGCAGCAGCCGCACCTGGGCCGCCACCACATTGCTCACAGGATCCTGATGCAGGTTCCAGAGTTGGTTGCGCAGCCGCGAACCCGGAATGATCTGGCCGGGGTGCTCAAGGAAATAGGCCAGCAACTGGCGCTCCTTGGCCGAGAGCTCCACCCAAACGTCACCGCTTGCGGTGTGGACCCGCAAGCTGCCGGTGGCGGGGTCGAGGCGGTAGCAGCCGGCCTCCAGCTGGGGCTCGCGATAACCCGGGGGACGGTGCCGCAGGGCCCGGATCCGCGCCAGCAGCTCCTCCATGGCGAAGGGTTTGCTGAGGTAGTCATCGGCACCGGCATCTAAGCCCTCCACCCGATCGGTAGTTGCAAAGCGGGCGCTGAGCAACAGCAGGGGCAGGCCCAGCCCAGCGGCCCGGGCCCGCCGGCAGAGTTCGATGCCGCTCAGATCCGGCAGCATCCAATCGAGGATCGCCAGGTCGTAGTTGGCCAGCTCACCGCTCAGCAGGGTCCAGCCCTCCAGGCCCCCTGGGCAGTGATCCATCACATGGCCCTGGCGCTGCAGCACCTCCTGGATGGCTGCGGCCAGGGGTGCCTCGTCTTCTACCAGCAGGATCCGCAATGGCATGGGATTTCACCTGGTTTTCATCCCGGTTGGGCCATCCTGCGCCCATCCGTTGCTCCTGTGGGTCTTGACCGTGCGAATCCTGCGACTTGCAGCCCGTGCCAGCCTTTCGGCAGCAACCCTGCTGGCCATCGCCACGGCGGCACCGGCGGCCCTGGCCCACGCCGGTCACGGCGATGAGTTCAAGCCCCAGGGGGATGCCCGCCAGGTGCGGCGCCAAGCCGAGAGCGATGGACTGCTGGGGGTGGCGACGGCGAGGCCCCCCAAGGGCTCCGACGGCCTCACGGTGCCGTCAACGGCGCTGGTGGATGCCAACGGCAAGCCCCTGCTGTTCGTGCAGATGGAGAAGACCTACGACCCTGTCTACGTAGAGACCGGCGCCACCCAGGGCGACCGGGTTGTGGTGAGCAGGGGAATCGATCCCACCGATGAGGTGGTGATCTCCGGCGCCCTTTCGCTCTACGCCGAGTCGCTGAAGACCCAGCCGGCCGAGCCGGCAGCTGAAACCAAAACCCCCGCTGCCGCTGCCGTAACTAAACCGGAAGCAGGCGGCAACCTGCCCGTGCCAGCCCTGGCGGCTGGAGCTGTAGTGCTGCTTGCCGGCGGGGCCATCTGGCTGGCTCGCCGCCAAAAGAGCGATGCTTGAGCGGCTGCTCAATGCGACGCTGCGTTTCTCGATCGCCCGCCGCTGGCTGATCGTGGCCGCAGCGGTTGGGATCAGTTTCTGGGGTGTACTGGCCGTGGGCCAGATGCCCCTCGATGTGTTCCCGCCCTTTGCGCCGCCCCAGGTGGATGTGCAAACCAGCGCCCCTGGCCTCTCGCCGGAGGAGGTGGAAAGCCGCATCAGCCTGCCGATCGAATCGGCAGTGAACGGCATCGCCGGGGTGGAGATCGTGCGCTCCTCCTCCAAGGCAGGGCTGTCGATGGTGCAGGTGGTGTTCGAGCAGAAGGCCGACATCTACCGCGCCCGCCAGTCGGTGGCGGAGCGGCTGCAGCAGGTGAGCTCCCAGCTACCGACCAACGCCAGCGCCGCGGAACTTTCACCGCTGATCTCTCCGCTGGGCACGATCCTGCAGGTCGCCTTCACCCTGAATTCCAATGGCGCCACTTCGCTGCTGGATCTGCAGCAGTTGGTGCTGCGCTCCTACCGCCAGTCGATCCTGGCGGTGCCGGGGGTTGCCCAGGTGACGATCTACGGCGGCCAGGAGCAGCAGTTTCAGGTGCTGGTCGATCCGCAGGAGCTGCAGGTGCAGAACGTTTCGCTGCAGGCAGTGATGGAAGGGGTGGGCTCGGCGATGGCGACCAGGGCGGGGGGCTTCCTGATCGGTGGTGGCCAGGAACGCTTGATTCGCCCCCTGGCCCAGATCACCGAAGTGGGCGATCTGGCCGAAGCAGCAGTGCGCAACGAGCAGGGCCAGCCGGTGCTGCTCTCCACCCTGGCGCAAGTGCAACGTGGGGCGGCCCTTAAGCGGGGTGACGCCAGCTTCAACGGCCAGCCCGCCGTGGTGCTGATGGTGACCAAGCAACCCGATGTGGACACTCCGACTGTGACGCGGGCGGTGGAGCGACGCCTGGCGGAACTCAACCGCACCCTGCCGGCGGATGTGCAGGTCCAGCAGACCTTCCGCCAGAGCAACTTCATCGACAGCGCCATCCGCAATGTGAGCGAGTCGCTGCTGCAGGGGGTGGTGATCGTGTCGGTGGTGATCGTGCTGTTTCTGATGAACTGGCGCGCCGCCGTGATCAGCCTCAGTGCCATTCCGCTCTCGCTGCTGATCGGGCTGATGCTGATGAAGGCACTGGGCCTGGGAATCAACACCATGACCCTGGGGGGGCTGGTGGTGGCAATCGGCTCGGTGGTTGACGACTCGATCGTCGATATGGAGAACTGCTACCGGGGCCTGAGGTCGAACCAGGTGAGCAGCACCCCAAAAGCACCCCTACAAGTTGTGTTTGACACGTCGGTGGAAGTGCGCCAACCGGTGCTGTTCTCCACCGTGATCATTGCGGTTGTGTTCGCGCCGATCTTCTCGCTCACCGGCGTGGAGGGGAATATTTTCGCGCCGATGGGCCTGGCCTATCTGCTTTGCATTGGCGCCTCCACGCTGGTGGCCGTCACCCTCTCGCCAGCGCTCTGCGCCATCCTGCTGGCGCCGGTGCAATTGCCCCAGGAAACCACCTGGCTGGCCCTGCAAGCAGAGCGGCTCTATCGCCCGATCCTGGCCCTGGTGCTGGAAACGCCCCGGCGGGTGCTGGCCAGCGCCCTTGCCCTGGTGGTGGCCACCTGTTTAATCCTGCCGTCTTTGGGTCGGGTGTTCCTGCCTGAATTTCGTGAACAATCCCTTGTGAATTCGATGGTGCTCTACCCGGGGGTATCCCTGGAGATGACGAACCGGGCCGGCCTGGCGCTCACCCGGGAGCTCCAGAACAATCCCCTGTTCAGCTGGGTGCAGGTGCGCAGCGGGCGGGCTCCCGGCGACGCCGATGGGGCCGGCGTGAACCTGGCCCACGTGGATGTGGAACTGAGCGAACGGGCCCTTGCCAATCGCCCCGCCGCCATTGCCGAACTGCGCCAGGCCTTTGCCAAGCTGCCCGGGGTGGCTCCCAACATCGGCGGCTTCATCTCCCACCGCATGGATGAGGTGCTCTCCGGGGTGCGCAGCGCCATTGCCATCAAGATCTACGGCACCGACCTGGGCGAGCTGCGCCGCATCGGCGAGGCCGTGGAGAGGGCGATCGAGCCGATCGAGGGGGTGGTGGATCTGCAACTGGAGCCCCAGCTGCCCATCCCCCAGGTGCAGATCCACTACGACCGTCCCCTGATAGCCGCGTTGGGCCTGACGGTGGATGAACTCTCTGAGGCGGTGGAAATCGCCCTCAACGGCAAGGCGGTGGGCCACGTGGTGGAAGGCGGGGTGCGCAGCGATGTGCTGGTGCAGCTCAAGGAAGAAACCCGCCAAAACCTCGACGCCATCGCTTCGGTGCCCGTGGCCTTTGCCAACGGCATGACGGTGCCGCTCGGCAGCGTCGCCTGGATCGAGGAAGGACTGGGCGCCAATGTGGTCAATCGGGAAGACGTATCCCGCCTGATCGTGGTGTCGAGCAACGTCAGCGGCCGGGCCCTCGGCAGCGTGGTGAAGGACATCCAGGGCGCCATCGCCCGCCAGGTGCGCCTACCCCAGGGGTACAGGATCCGCTACGGCGGCCAGTTCGAATCGGAGGAGCGGGCCACCGCCAATCTGGTCTTCTACAGCCTGGTGGCGGCCGTTGTGATCAGCTTGCTGATGGTGGCCTCCGTCAAATCGCTGCCGGCCACAGTGGCGATCATGCTCAACCTGCCCCTAGCTCTAATCGGCGGGGTGGCGGCGGTGTTGCTCACAGGTGGGGTGCTCTCGATCGCCTCGTTGATTGGCTTCATCACCCTGTTTGGCATCGCCGTGCGCAACGGCCTGCTGCTGGTCGACAACTACAACCGTCGCCACGCCGCTGGCCAGCCCCGTGATGAAGTGATCCGTGAGGGCAGTATCGAGCGCCTCAACGCAATCTTGATGACAGCCCTCTCCTCCGCCCTCGGCGCCCTGCCCCTGGCGCTGGCGTTCGGGGCGGGAAATGAAATTCTCCAGCCCCTGGCGATCGTGGTGCTCGGCGGCCTGATCACCTCTACGGCCCTGACCCTGCTGGTGGTTCCGGCGCTGTATGCCCGCTTTGGCCGCTGGCTGTTACCCCCTGCTGTGTCCCAGCCATGAAAGTGCTAGTCGGTGTGGCAATTGCCGGATCTTTGTTGATGGGAGTTGGCCTGGGGCGCCTCAGCGGCCGGCTTTCGCCAGCTTCCCCAGAAGTGCCCCCAGGACGGGTCGAACCCAAAGACAAGATCACACTCAGTGAGGAGCAATTGCGGCGTTCCGGGCTAAGCATCATCCGCCCCGAACTCAGCACGGGGACCGAACGGCCGATTTCAGGCTTTGTCGAAGCTGCTGTTGGGGCCCGGTCGAGCGTGGCCATGCCCGTGGCGGGAAGGCTGGTGCGGCTGCTAGTGGCTCCCGGGATGGCCGTTCGCGCCGGTGAGGTGATCGCTGAGGTGCGAAGCCCGGAAGCTGCGGTGGTGCAGGCGGAGGCTGGGGCAGCTCAGGCAACGGCCCAATCCCTGGCCTATCAATACCGCCTGGCAATACCAATGGCCCGCCAGGGGGCCCTCTCGGCGCAGGAACTGGAGAGCCGCCGCATTGCCAGTGTGACTGCTGCCAGCAGTGCCCGGGCGACGGCGGCAAAGGCAGCGGCGATCGGTCAACCGGATGCCAGGGGAGGGCTGCTGATCAGGAGCTCCAGCAGCGGGCAGGTCACTGCGGTGAAGGCCTACCCGGGCGCCGTGCTGCGGGAGGGGGAGGAGCTGGCCCAGATCAGCAATAGCCGTGGCAGCGAGATGCGTTTCCTGGTATCTCCCCTGCTGGCCGCCAATCTCAAGAACGGCCAGTTGCTGCGGGTGAAAGCAGGTGCGCAGGAGCTGCGGGCCCGGGTGGTCGCAGTGGCCGCCGACGGCGGTGGCGACAGGAGGTTCACCGTGGTGCGCGCCCAGGCGGTGGATGGCCCCATGCCACCGGCAGGCAGCGCGGTGACTGCTTTTTTGCTGGTTGCTTCAGCAGAGCAGCGCTTCACAGTTCCGGCCGAGGCTGTGCAGATGGTCAAGGGAATCCCGGTGGTGTTCCGTTACCAGCGAGGCGGCGCGGAGCCGATGCCAGTAGTGATCGGCAAGCAGTCGGGCGGCCGGGTAGAAATTGCCCAGGGCCTGCGCGGCGGGGAGAGACTTCTCAGTGGCAACACCGGGCCGCTGAGTCTGGCCATCAGCAGGAAGGAGACGCTGGATTAGCAGCAAAAAGGAATTAGCTGGATTGGCTGAATTGGCTGGAGCTCAGGCGTTTTCATCGACGCTGGCCTGGGCATTGCCCTCCACTTTGCCGAAGACATGGCCCCATATATCGCCCTTTACATCTCCCCAAACACTGCCCTCAACATTGCCATTGACATTCCCTAAAACGTGGCGTCCTACGTTGGCGCCGACGTCGCGACCCACATATCCCTCCACACTGCCCTCCACATCTCCGTAGATATCACCTTGAACACTGCCCTGGATATTCCCCTTAACGTCACCCCATACATTTGCATTGACTTGCAGAATCCGCAACTTTCCATCCACAAGACCAAAAGTCACAAGCTTATTAATCTCTTCAATTTCAGACATGGGCTTGGTTGATAAATTCAATAATCCATCCTAACCCCGCCCTGACGCAGGGTCGCCGGTGGCGCAGGCTTGAAGACTGAGACCTGGGAGGGGGGAAGGGTTCTAGGGACTGCTGCTAGGTTCGCGCCATCCGCCCCCAAGCAATGGGCTTACCTGGGACGCTTGCCTTCATTTGACCTTTGTTA
Organism: Cyanobium sp. BA20m-p-22; assembly: GCF_024346275.1. Taxonomy (NCBI): domain Bacteria; kingdom Bacillati; phylum Cyanobacteriota; class Cyanophyceae; order Synechococcales; family Prochlorococcaceae; genus Cyanobium; species Cyanobium sp. BA20m-p-22. The sequence continues at coordinate 10,481 of NZ_JAGQCQ010000042.1, read as the reverse complement.
TCAACCTCGTGTTGCCAAGCCCCTCCCTGATCCCAAACCGTGAGGCGCTCTCAAAGGAATTACTCGCCGGCGTAGTAGTAGCCCTGGGCATCATTCCAGAGGCAATCGCCTTTTCGATCGTTGCAGGGGTGGATCCCCAGGTGGGATTGTTCGGTTCGATATGCATTCTGATCGTAGTTGCCCTACTCGGTGGCCGGCCAGGCATGGTTTCGGCCTGCACCGCGGGTGTGGCCCTGCTAATGGGCGGCCTGATGCAATCCCATGGGCTCGCCTATCTTTTAGCTGCATCCATCCTGGCCGGTTGTTTCCAGATTCTCTGGGGTCAGTTACGCCTGGCCGAGCAGATGCGCTTTGTGCCCAGGGCAGTCACGGTGGGATTTGTCAATGCCATCGGTGTGTTGATCTTTATGGCCCAGTTGCCCCAATTGGGTATCGGCAGCATGGGCGGCGAAACCATCCCCAGCCTGGCAGCCACTGGGCAGGACATCAGCTGGCCCTGGGTGTGGGCTCTGGTGGCCCTGGGATTACTGATCATTTATCAGCTGCCCAGGCTCACCAAGCTGGTGCCGTCAACGCTGGTGGCAATTTTGGTGATCAGTGGCCTGGCGGAATGGTGGCAATTGCCCATACCGAGGGTAGGAGATTTGGGCCAACTACCCAGTAGCTTGCCGACCTTCCAAATACCTGAGGTATTCGGATCCTGGAGCACCTGGGGGATCATTCTGCCCACCGCCCTGGCAATCTCCTTTGTGGGGCTGTTGCAATCATTCCTCACTGCCAATGTGGTCGAGGACATGCTCGATCAGGAGGCCGACTATGAAGCTGAGGCCAGGGCCCAGGGAATTGCCAACATCACAGCAGGCCTATTTGGTGGCATGGCAGGGGCAGGCATGATTGGCCAGTCGGTGATCAATCTCGAATCGGGCGGACGCTACCGGCTCTCCACCCTCACAGCTGGAGTTGGCCTGTTAATACTGGTGATTTCACTCAGTACCTGGCTTGCTCGCATCCCCATGGCAGCCCTGGTGGCGGTGATGGTCATGGTGTCAATCAGTACCGTGAACTGGGATTCATTCCTGAAAGCAAGACTGGTGCCCAAGAGCGACACCGCCGTGATGTTACTCACCCTGGCATTGGCCCTCGTCACCCGCAACCTAGCCATTGCGGTTGTGGTGGGGGTGGCCCTGGCGGGAATTCTATTCAGCCGAAAAGTTGCCAAAGTCATCTCCGTTAGCGCCTGCCTGCTGGGGGAAGACCACCTTTATTACACGGTAAAGGGTCAGTTATTTTTTGTGAGCACTGTTTATTTCCTGGCAGGTTTCAAGCAGCACGTCCACCCAGGCCGGATTACCATCGACATGGCCCAGGCCCATGTGTGGGATCAAAGCGGCATGCGAGCCCTCGATCAGGTGATTCGAAAACTACAACAATCTGGTTCCAAAGTGGAGCTCCTTAATCTTAATAAAGAGAGCCTAAACTTATTCGATCGCATCAGCGAAAGCGATAATTTCGTGATCGGCGCCCGCTGCGATCTTCCCCTATCAACAAAACCGGCGAACCCCTAATCTAAACAGCCAGCTATAGCAAAACCAAAGATAATTTACCAGGAAAATAATCTCCTATTTCTCCGAGCGATCGCCACCAGCGAAAGCATAACTGGCACCTCCACCAGCACCCCCACCACGGTTGCCAGGGCGGCACCAGAGTTGAGCCCAAATAAACTGATGGCCACGGCAACCGCCAGCTCGAAGAAATTGGAGGCACCGATCATCGCCCCGGGGGCGGCGATCTTCTGGGGCTGGCGCCAAAGCCTCATCCACAGGGCCGTTAACCAGAAGATCAGGTAGGTCTGCAGGATCAGCGGGATTGCAATCAAAACAATCGCCAGGGGGTTAGCCAAGATCGCACCAGCCTGCACCGTGAACAACACCAAAACGGTGGCGATCAGGCTCACGATCGCCCATGGCTTAAGGCGGTGTTCCAGCAGGCCGGTACGACCAGGCGTGCGCAATATCAATCTGGTTAGCCAGCCCGCGGCCAGGGGCACAATCACGAACAAACCAACCGCAGTCACCAAGGTGTCCCAGGGCACGATCACCTTGGTGACGCCAAGCAGCAGGGCTGCTAGTGGAGCAAAGGCGAAGACCATGATGAGGTCGTTGATGGCCACTTGGGCCAGGGTGTAGTTGGCATCGCCATCACACAGCCGACTCCACACAAACACCATGGCTGTACAGGGTGCCACTCCCAGCAAAATCATGCCAGCGATATACTGATCACCAATAGCTGCAGGAATCCAGGCACCGAACAATACCCGGATGAACAGCCAGGCAAGAGCGGTCATGGTGAGTGGTTTGATCAGCCAATTCACCACCACAGTGACGACCAGACCCTTGGGTTGCCGCCCCAATCCACCCAGTGAATTGAAATCTACCGCCAGCATCATTGGGTAGATCATGCCCCAGATCAGCAGGGCTATGGGAAGGTTTATGCGGGCAAATTCAAGGGCTGTAAGTGCTTCGGCGACTGCGGGGAATAGGGCCCCAAGGCTGACACCAGCCACAATGGCCAGAGCCACCCAAAGACTCAAAAAACGCTCAAAAATTCCCACAGCACACCCGGCAAGCATTAACTGGTTGCCCAGACCCTAAGGCTCCTAAGTCACCCGGTGGCTCGCCTGGGGTGGGGATGGGCTGGGGAGGACATCTCCGGGCGCAAAAAAAATTAGCATTACAACTAATCAATATGTGTGCCCCATTACAGACAGGTAGCCCGAGGCCTAGCCATGGTGCAGAAAAGAAAGCTGGGTATGTGGATGCAGATTTCAACCAGACAGGGCGCTGACCTGCAGGTTGGGCGTTGCTACCGCCTGATTGATGGCGGCTGTGAGCCGCACCAGGAACTCGATGCCTATTACGGCAGCCTCGATGAGGCCATCGCAGATGCCATTGCCTGGGTTGAACCAATCGCTCAGAGCAATCACCAGGGACCGCTGATCGGCGTGGAAGTATCAACCACCAGGGGGGAATGGCGCACCTGCCGCATCCCTGGCCCATTGCTCTGCCCGCTCCCTCGTTAGCGCGAGCGCAGCCAGAACGCCATATTGGCGGTCCTGCTGGTGCAGGGTTGGGCTGAGTTTCTGAGTTTCCCTAGGAGCCAGGAGTGCCACCTTCGGCGCGCTCAGCTTCCTGGCGCAAGCGCTCCAGGCGCTGCAGCAGGGACTCATTGCTCATCCGGTTGTTGAGGCGCTCGGCCAACAAGGGGAAGGCCAGGGGGCCGGGCCGGGGGGGGCGCTCCAGCTGCAGGGTGCACCGGCGCAGGCGCTGCAGGGCGACGGTGATCCGGGGCAGATCCAGCTGTTCGCTGAGCACTTCCGATCTGGCCTGGGCCAAGAGGCGGTTGGCGGGTTCGTGGCGGCTGAATACGTCGTAGAGTAGGGCGGCACTGATCTGCAGTTGACCGCCGGATTTGGCCTGTCCGGGAAAGCCGTTCAGCACCAAGCCACTGATCTGGGCAATGGCGCGGAAACGCCTCCTGCATAGCTCTGAGAGGTTGATTGCCTGCTCCAGGTCGTCCTTGAGATCGCTGTCATCGAGAAGTTCTTCGGCATGTAGCTCAAACAACTCTTCAAATGGGTAGTTTTTCGGGGCCAGCAGTTCAAAGCCGTAGTCGTTCACCGACACCGTGATGGTGCTGGCTTGGTGGCGGGCCAGACGCCAGGCCCAAAGGAAACCCAGCCCTTCATGCACAAAGCGCCCTTCAAATGGATAGGCATAGAGATGGCTGCCTTCACGGCTGTTGCACACCTCCACCAGCAATTCGTGTTGCCTTGGCAGCCGGGAGAGCTGCGCCTGGCGCTGCAACAGGGGCTTGAGGGCAGCAAGTTCGGGGCTGTCGAGTGTGGCCTGCCCCGCCAGGGCGCGGGCGCAACGATCCACCTCGGCGCGCAGGTGGCGGCTCAGTAGGTCGGAGAGGGCCATCTGGCCGCCTGCCCAGGCGGGCACGGTGTTGCTTTTTTTGGAGCTGGCCTTCACCTGGGCCGTCATCTCCCGCAGGCGCACGAACTCCAGCTGCCGGCCCGCAAAGAAAAACACATCGCCGGCCTTGAGCCGGCCGATGAAGGCCTCTTCCACATGGCCGAGCACGGCGCCACGCACAAAGCGCACGGTTACGGCCCGGTCGGCGGTGATGGTGCCGATGTGCAGGCGATGCATCCGGGCGATCGCCTTTTCCTTCACCAGAAAGAGCTCGCCTTCACGCTCGAGCTTGCGGTAGCGCGGATAGGCGCCGAGGCAGTCGCCGCCGTGCTCGAGGAAGCGCAGGCACCACTGCCAGTCGCTATCGCTGAGCTGGCGGTAGCTCCAGGCGCTGCGCACCGTTTCCAGTGCCTGGGCCGGTTCGAATCCCGGACCGCAGGCCAGGCTGGTGAGGTGCTGGAGCAGCACGTCGATCGGGGCGTTTGGCTGCCTCCTTTCCTCCACCAAGCCCGCGGCCAGGCCCCGCCGCAGGGCGCTCAGCTCAAGCAATTCCAGGGCATGGGTGGGCATGAACAGCACCTGGGAGGTGCCGCCGGGGTTGTGGGCGCTGCGGCCAGCCCGCTGCAGCAGCCGGGCCACATTTTTGGCAGAGCCGATCTGCACCACACGCTCCACCGGCTGGAAATCCACGCCCAGATCAAGGGAGCTGGTGCACACCACCCAACGCAGATCGCCTGCTTTCACCCCGGCTTCGATCGCCTCGCGCTCGGCCCGGTCGATGGCGCTGTGGTGCAGGGCCAGGGCGCCCTCCATCTCAGGGCAGGCGTAGCGGAGGCATTGGTGCCAGCGTTCGGCCTGGTTGCGGGTGTTGGTGAACAGCAGGGTGGAGACGCCCGGCTCCAGGGCCGCCACCAGATCCTCATAGCGGCGCAAACCCAGGTGGCCGGCCCAGGGAAAGCCATCGATCGACTCGGGCAGCAGGCTACGGATCTCCGTGGCCCGGGCAATCGGTGCGGTGATCAGGCGGGGTTCGCTGCCGGCGCCAAGGGCGCTGCGGGCCGCCTCGTCGAGGTTGCCGATCGTGGCGCTGATCGCCCAGGTGCGCAGACCGGGCCGCTGGCTGCGCAGCCAGCTCAGACACAGCTCGGTTTGGCTGCCCCGCTTGCTGCCCATCAACTCGTGCCACTCATCTATCACTACCGCCCGAAGGCCGCCAAACAGGTCAGGGGCCTTGGGGTTTGCCAGCAGCAAGCTGAGAGATTCCGGCGTGGTGATCAGGATCTCGGGCGGGCTGCGCAGCTGCTTGCCGCGCTCGTAGCTGGAGGTGTCGCCATTGCGGATGCCCACCCGTAGCGGCCAGCCCATCGCCGTGATCGGCTGCTGGATCGCCAGGGCCAGATCCCGACTCAGGGCCCGCAGGGGGGTGAGGTAAAGCAGGTGCAGGCCGGGGCTGGGCTCGGCCAGGAACTCGGCAATCGGACCCATCACGGCGGCATAGGTCTTGCCCGAGCCGGTGGGCACCTGGATCAGACCGCTCTCGCCGCCCAGGTAGGCCTGCCAGCACTGGCGCTGAAAGGGCAGGGGCGTCCAGCCCTGACGCTCAAACCAGGCTTCAATCGGGGCGAGCAGCGTGCTGGGGATATCCGATCGCCTGGCCTGACCCACCGGGATAATCAGTACACAAATTAAGGCTAATCACCGGGATGGTGATGCTGCTGGGAGGGCCGCCCCTGGCGCGGGGGATTGCTTGCCGCTGCGGCTCTGGTGCACACCATGGTAGAGATGAGTCGCAAGGTGAGTGACTTGCTGCTGATTGATGTGGCCTTATAAGGAGATGCAGGGTCGATGGGCTCCTTGGAGGCCAGAAATAAGCTATTGCAATAAGGGCTTTACTGCCAGCTTACGCTGTATATTTTCGAGTTCGCAAAACGAAAGCAGCAATGCTAGAACATAGGCAAGCAGGACATCTGGTCACTCATTCATTCGACGCTTACGATGATTGGGCAAAGTTGCAAGATGGTCGCATTCATTAGACTGAATCCATCATGCGGTGATGAATGAATCAACGGCCCAACCATTCGAGGTTGAAAAAATTTTGCGATAGAGTGGGAATTCGAGGGGATATATATGCTCAATGCGTATGCCTTAGTGCAACTAATCCACGCGACATGAAAGCAGCAAGCGATCCAGTTGGGCCAAAAAATAATCAATTGCTTAGGTATTACGGTAGCAAAGGGATTGCAATCATTGCCTGTTGGGGTGCCCACTGTGAACCAAAGCGCGAAGGCATGGTTTGCGAAGTGATCGGCAAGTTAGTGATGTGCCTTGGACAACCAAGAATGGTCGCCCGAAGCATCCGTTGTACATGAGACCCGCCTACGTTGTTGACACCGTATGCCAAGCCGGAACCGTTCTGGCAGCCGCATGTGTGACCTATCGAACGCTGCCCCTGAGTGGCAGGCCTGGAGTTTATGGAGGTAGAACAGAGTGATGCTGGGGGCCTGTCCACTCTAGGGGCTTGTTCGGAGTCCGCTCGTGGCAAATGAACAACCTAGAAAACCCCACCTTGGATTCCATGGCCAGACAATGTTCGCCGAGCAAGCTCTCGCCGCAACTCAACATTCTTGAATATGCCGGCTCCATTCAGGCCATTGATTCTCTCAATATGAACCTCAAGGGGAGAAAGATTAGAGCTTAAGTGAGCATAGTACATATGCGAGGTTCCTCGTTCACACACAAACTCAACAAGACTGATCCCGAATCTAGCCAACAAACCCGCCATGTACTCGGCCGAACGTAGATCTTGAGTGCTCGGAAGATTAGTACTATACCGAGAAGGGTTCGGATTTGGATGGTTGTGCAAGATTGCGAGAGTGTCTGGCTTATGGAGACGGATAGCATTTTCGAGGTAGCCTCCTCGTAGATAAGGAGAGACTGATTTTCCGTCACTCCCTTTGTTCCACCACAGATATTCAGCGTGAAACCCACGGATAAAGACCATTACTATCCACTCATGCTTTTTATACTTGAGGAGACCAGCTACTACTGATGGCATTTCTGAATATGAAAGATCACACCTAACAAACTGACCGGATCCTTTCATGGCCTTTTTCTCTGCTGGATCCGCAGGCCTATGCATTCCAGAGAATGCATAGGCTGTAAGCAATTTTTCCCACTGCCTTCGGCGGGCCAGCTCTTGAACCTCATCGGGGCCCAGGGGATGCCTGTGCCTCAGAATATCGCTTATCCAGACAACACCAAATAATGCAGAGATTAAGAAGAAGAGTAGAAGTAGACCCATATAGACCTAATAGGGTTTGCGGCTTTGGGAATCAGACCACGTTAGTCTATTTCCAACTAGGGGCCATGAGGCACTTCGAACGCTTATTGGATGGTTTCCGAGAACCACGGCAGCGTTCCTACTTCCGTTCGATATCCATCTCCTTGATGTAAAACATATCTAAGCCACCCCAGTCAGTTCCCCGTAGGCAGGTTCATCGTAAACAGTGGGCATCGGACCCGGTATCCACATGTAGTGTCTGCAAATAGCATCCATGGCTAGCAGCTGCCTCATATCTTCTGAAGGGATGACGCCCGCGAGGCGACGTCGCTGCCCTCGCGCCGCAGGGTGAAGAAGAAGGGCTGGGAGATGCCCCGCGCGTCCATCACCCCCAGCAGGGTGTGCGCATCGAGGCGGCGGAAGACATCGACGATCGGCAAGTGGTCATACAGCATCGCCGCGCTGGCCACGCCACGGTGCTCCACCACCCGCAGGCGGGCCTGCGGGTGGTGGGTGATCCACAAAGGCAGAGCCAGCCGCTGGAACAGGATCCCGGCGGCGGGTGTGCCCAACCAGGGCCAGCGCTCCAGCCAGCGAGGATCCGGCAGCAGCGTGGCCCGCAGAGGCACCACGGCGCCACCGGCGGTGCGAAACAGCAGCGGATCCACGTCGTCGGGGCCGCGGAAGGCCTTGCCATACCAGTGAAAGGTCTCCAGCACCCCGTCGAGGGGATGGCCCGTGGCGAAGCTGCCGCCAAGCCAGCGACCCAGCATCTCTTTGGGCTCCACCGCCGGCAGCCGGTCGAACAGGGCCAGCCCCTCCTCCGTCCCGGCGGCGGCGGAGAAGGCTGGAGGGGCCACCGGTGCGGTGGTTTGCATGGTCACGAGATGCCCGGGTTCTCAGGCTGGCATTTCATCGAGAAGATCATCTGCGTCGCAGGCTGCTGCTGCATCTGCCCAACCTGCCCTTGGGTGAATGGAAGGTCTAATTGTCAGTACGCCAGGTGCAGCATCGATTTCAACCTGATCTGCCAGACCCTGCCCCAATTACTGCTCCAGCAACTCCAGCGCACTGGCCAGGGAGTCCGCCTCTGCGGCTGGTTTGTCCTGGCGCCAGCGGGCGATGCGGGGGAAGCGCACGGCGATGCCGCTCTTGTGGCGGCTGGAGCGCTGCAGCCCCTCAAAGGCCAGCTCAAATACCTGTAGGGGCTGCACGGCCCGCACCGGACCAAAGCGCTCGGTTGTGTGGCTGCGGATCCAGCGATCCAGCGCCGTGATTTCGGCATCGTTGAGGCCGGAGTAGGCCTTGGCGAAACTCACCAACTCGCCATCGGGCCCGGGTTGGCGATCCCAGAGCCCAAAGGTGTAATCGGTGAACAGGTTGGCGCGGCGGCCACTGCCGGCCTGGGCGTAGAGAAGCACCGCATCGAGGGTGTAAGGATCTCGTTTGTGCTTCCACCAGTGGCCCCGCCTGCGGCCCGCCAGGTAGGGCGAAGCGAGGGCCTTGAGCATCAGCCCTTCGGCGGCGGCGCTGGCGGCCTGCTGGCGCAGCGGCTCCAGTTGCTCCCAGGCCGTTAGGGGTAGGCGGGGGGAGAGGCGCAGGAGCCCGGCTGCGGGGGTGGGTGTCGTTTCAGGCAGGTCTTGGAGCAGGTCCTCCAGGGCTGAACGGCGCTGGCTCAGGGGTTGCTGGCGCAGGTCGTCGCCCCCCAGCTCCAGCAGGTCGTAGGCCACAAAGGCCGCCGGACACTCGGCCAGCAGCTTGCGCCCTGGTGCCTTGCGCCCCAGGCGGCGCTGCAGCTGGGCGAAGGGGGCCGGCTGGTCGGAGCCGGCTTGCCACACCAGGATCTCGCCGTCGAGCACGGTGCCGTTGGCCAGGCACCCTGCCGCCTCAAGCAATTCGGGGAAGGCGGCACCTATCAACTCTTCGCCGCGGCTCCACAAAAACACTTCACCGCTGCGGCGGATCAGCTGGCCGCGGATGCCGTCGAACTTCCACTCCGCTTGCCATTCGCTGGCGAGTCCGGCTGGTTGCTGCTCCAGGGGTGAGGCCAAAAAGAAGGGATAGGGGCGGCTGGGCACCGGGGCGGCCTGGTCGGCCGGGGCCAACAAAGCCCCATAGGCAAAGGGACTGGGACTGAACCCACCCATCAGCCGGTGCTGCAGCTGCGCTTGCTCCAGCCCGCTGAGGCGTGCCAAGGCCCGCAGCACCAGCCCCTGGGCCACGCCCACCCGCAGGCCGCCGGTGAGCAACTTGTTGGCCACCAGCAGTTCGGCCGGGCTCAGGCCCCGCCAGAGGTGGCGCACCGCATCGGCCTGGGCATCGCCTTCGAGGGCGGCGGCGGCGGGCAGCAGCTGCTCCATCCAGCTGCGCAGCGGTGCGCTGGCGGGGTCACTCTCTGCTGGGACGTCTGGGCTTTCGGGAGCCAGCTGGCGCCAAAGCAGGGCGATGGTTTCGGCCGAATCGCCCACATGGGCATAGCAGTCATCGAAGAGCCACTCCGGCAGGGGGGAGCCCTCCAGGCAGATCTGGCGCAGGCGGCGGCCGGTGATCAGGCGTTTGCCCTGTTTGCCCAGCAACACATGCAGGGCCCAGGCGGCATCAGCGGCATCCACCTCGCTGAAGTAGGCAACCAGGGCCTCAACCCGGGCGTTGGAGCCGCTGCTGCCATCCAGTGCTGTGTAGAGGGCGGCAAAGCGACGCATGGCGGCTCAGCTTCGTCTCACCACCACCAAGCCGCGGCTGCGGCCAGAGCTGCTATCGGTGCTGCGGATGGCCTGCCAGAGATCGGCCAGGGGCACCCACACCGAGGGATAGCGGTAGCGGGCTACATCGAGGATCAGCACCCGATCCGTGGCAGCGTGGTACGCAGCCACAGGCGAAATGTGGCCGCCGCCGGCCTGCCCCAGGGCCTGGCGGTCGTAGTTCACCAGCAGTCGATCCGATGGATCACTGAGGTTGCTGCGCAACAGCAGGCGGAACTGGGCCTGGCTGAGCCGGTCGCCGTGGATGGCCCGGGCCTGCAGCCCATGGCTGGCCAGCAGGGCCCGCAATTGCTCCAGGGTCATGCCCTGGCGTGCGACCAATTCAGGGGCTAGTACTGCCCGAGTGCTGGCGGACTCGAACACGTTCTGCTGGGTCCAGAAGCGATAGCTGCCGTAACCCGCCGCCGCCGGAGCCGGCACCGCCAGGCTGTTGAGAACCATCACCATGCTGGCCACGCCGCA
>NZ_JAGQCQ010000041.1:0-16688 GCF_024346275.1 Cyanobium sp. BA20m-p-22 | reverse complement strand
TGGTGAGCGATCTGGAGCGGCAGTTGTCGGAGCGGCTGCAGGTGCCCCTGCTGGGCACCGACCCGGCCCTGGGCTACTGGGGCAGCAAGGCCGGCAGCCGTGAGCTGTTTGCCCGCTGCGGCGTACCCCATCCCCCCGGCTCGGCCCTCACCCACAGCCTCGACGACCTGACGGAGGCCACCGCCGACCTCTGGGAGGCCAATCCCCAACTGGGCAAGTGCGTCGTGAAGCTCAACGAAGGCTTCGGCGGCGAGGGCAACGCTGCCCTGGCACTGGCCCCGCTCCAGCTGGCTGAGCTCGGTGCAGCCGGGCGGCGCCAGCGGCTGCGCCAGGCCCTTGAGCAGCTGCCGATGCCCTCCCCCAGCTGGCGTGAACAGCTGGGCCAGCAGGGGGCCCTGGTGGAGGCCTGGCTGGAGGGGGGCGAGGAGCTCAGCTCCCCCAGCGTGCAGGGCACGATTCATCCTGGCCACCCTGGCCATCCCGGCCTGGTGGAGATGCTCTCAAGCCATGAGCAGGTGCTCGGTGGCGCCAGTGGCCAGACCTACCAAGGCTGCACTTTCCCTGCTGCCGCTCCCTACCGGCAGGCCTTGATGCGCCATGGCCAGGCGGTGGGCGAGGCGCTGGCTGAGGAGGGGGCGCTGGAGCGCTACGCGGTGGATTTCATCGCCCGGCGCTTCGGCGACCGCTGGGACCTGCAGGCGATCGAGGTGAACCTGCGCCAGGGGGGCACCACCCATCCCTATCTCGCCCTCAGCGCGATCAGCGGCGGCTGCCTGGATCCGGCCAGCGGGCTCTACCACGCCCCCAGCGGCCAGCAACTGCAGTACCGGGCCACCGATAACCTCACGGCGCCGGAGCTCCGCGGCCTGCTGCCGGTGGATCTGGTCGACATCGTCACCGAGGCTGGCCTCCACTTCGATCCAGCTAAGTTGCGCGGCAGCGTTTTTCACCTGCTGGGTTGCCTTTCCGAATACGGCAAGCTCGGCATGACCTGCATCGGCCGCAGTGCCGCAGAGGCCGCGGCGGTATATGCCGCCACCGAAGCCGAACTGCTCCGGGCCGCCCGGGTTCTGAGTAGGTAGGCTCCATTCATGGACCAGAGAGCTGGAACGGGCCAGATGCTGGCACCATTGCTGGCCGCCTTACTCGCCCCCTTGCTGGCACTTCTACTGGTGTCTTGCGATGGTGCCAAGCGGCAGCAGCAGCAGGCTGCCGAGCTCCGCCAAAGGCAACTAACTGCCCTGTTGAGCCGCTGCCGCAGCCAGCAGGCGACGGTGCGGCAGCAGGTTGAGAGCCTGGCCAGCAGCAAGGCCCGGCTCAGCCGGCTCAGCCTGCAGACCTACATCCCGCTGCAGCGGCCCTTGGCTCCCGATCCGGAGCTGCTGGCGCGCTTCACCCGGGAAGATCAGGAGCTGGAGCTGGAGCGCCATGGCCAGGCCCTGGAGCGCTGGCGCCAGGCTGATCGGGCCGGAAAACGCCGCTGGCAGGAGCAGCAGCAGGCCCGCCGGGGGGCTCTCACCGCCGGGCGAGAGCAGGCCCTAGCCGAGCTCAGCCGGCTCGGTGTGGCTCCCACAGCTGAGGCCCGCGCCGCCTGGAGCAGCTGTGACCAGGCCCAACTGGAGGCTCTGAAGTCGGCACAAGCCGGTTTGGTTTTGAAGCGGGGACGTTAAACTGGCTTCCAGCGAAGTAGCCCTTGGGATGGCCCAGAGCCCGGATGGCGACACCAAGCCCCGTTCCCGCCGGCCCCAGCGGCGCCAACTCTTCTGCCCGGCCCATCCGGAGCAGCGAATTGAGGGCAACGGCAAGAAGTATTTCCTGCACCTGCTCACCGCTGAGCAGCTTCAGGCCCGGGGCATGCCCGATAAGAAGGCCCGGCTGGTGATCCAGGCATATCCGGTGCTGGTTCTGAGCAATGAGTGGCTCGAGGAGCTCTTCTGCCCGGCCTGCGGCACCAGCTGCTGGTGCCATGTCACCCGCCTTGATCGGGTGGAGCACACGGTGCGCTGGGCGCCGCGGGCCCTTTGGGAGCAGGTTGCCCATGTGGATCCGGTGGTGGCCAACCCGTCGGTGAGCGAATACAGCCGCAGGGAGGCCAGCCGGCTCAACCAGAAGCGCAGGGACGGCAAGCGATTCTTTGACGCCGGCTAGACCTAGGCCTAGAGGCGCACCAGCTGCTGCTGCAGCTGCTGGCGAAACAGGTCCACCGTGTTCTGCAGGCCCGTGGCCAGCGTAATGCGGGCCTGCCAGCCCAGGGCGCTGAGGCGACTGACATCCAGCTGCTTTTTCGGGGTGCCATCGCTCTGGCTGGAATCCCAGACGATCTCGCCGCGGAAGCCGGTTGCCTCGGCCACCGCCTTGGCCAGCTCGCCGATCGAGAGATCTAGGCCGGTGCCCACATTGAGATAGGGGATTGCCTCGGGCCCAGGGCTCCAGCGCTCGAGGGCAAACAGGCAGGCTTCACCGAGGTCGTCCACATGCAGGAATTCCCGCAGCGGGGTGCCTGTGCCCCAGCAGCTCACCTGGGTGCCCAGGCCCTGCTCGGGGCGCTCGGAGGCTTCGTGGAAGCGGCGGATCAGTGCCGGCAGCACGTGACTGTTGGTGGGGTGGTAGTTGTCGCCCGGCCCATAGAGATTGGTGGGCATCAGGCTGATGGCGTCGAATCCGTATTGCCGGCGCAGCGCCTCGCACAACTTGAGGCCGGCGATCTTGGCGATCGCATACCACTCGTTGGTGGGCTCGAGCGCCCCGGTGAGCAGGGCTTCCTCCCGAATCGGCTGGTCGGCAAATTTGGGGTAGATGCAGCTGCTTCCCAGAAACAGCAGCCGCCGCACGCCCGAGCGCCAGGCGCTCTCGATCACGTTGGTCTGGATCTTGAGGTTGTCCAGCAGGAAATCGGCCGGGTAGGTGGCGTTGGCGTGGATGCCGCCCACCATGGCGGCCGCCAGCACCACTACCGAGGGTTGCTCGGCGCCAAACCAGCTGGAAACTGCCGCCCCATCGAGCAGGTCGAGTTCGCTGCGGGGGGGGGTGAGGATCTGGCCATAGCCGGCGGCGCTGAGGGCCCGCACAATCGCCGAGCCGGCCATGCCGCGGCTGCCGGCCACGAAAATCCGATCCTGGGGCTGGATCAGGGGCGCGCTGCCCATGGGGCCCCCGTTGCTCATGGCTGGATCGCTTCGCGGGCCATCTCGACGGCCATGGGGTTGGTGGGCGGGTTCTCCATCGAGCCCACCACCGCAAAGCCCTTGAGCCGCAGGATCGCTTCTTTTTTGGCCTCTTCCTTGTCGGCTGCAACCATTTCGGCCACCAGCTCCTCAAGGGTGGTGGTGGGAACCCAGCCCAACTTCTCGCGGGCCATGGTGGGATCCCCCAGCAGGGTTTCCACCTCTGCGGGGCGGAAGTAGCGGGGGTCGATGCGCACCACCACCTCGCTGCTGCCGGAGCGGCGGCCGATCTCATGGATCCCCTCCCCTTGCCAATCGATGCCCCCCCAGCCGAGCTGCTCTGCGGTGAGTTCGATAAAGCGGCGCACCGTTTCCTGCCGGCCGGTGGCGATCACGAAGTCTTGCGGCGGCCCCTCCTGCTGGAGCATGCGCCACTGCATCTCCACGTAGTCGCGGGCATGGCCCCAGTCCCGCAGGGAGTCGAGGTTGCCCATGTAGAGGCAATCGTCGAGCCCGGCATCAATGCGGGCCAGGCCGCGGGTGATCTTGCGGGTCACAAACGTTTCGCCCCGGCGCGGCGATTCGTGGTTGAAAAGGATGCCATTGCAGGCATACATGCCGTAGGCCTCCCGGTAGTTGACGGTGATCCAGTAACCGTAGAGCTTGGCCACGCCGTAGGGGGAGCGGGGATAGAAAGGGGTGGTTTCCTTCTGGGGGATCTCCTGCACCAGGCCGTAGAGCTCGGAGGTGGAGGCCTGGTAGATGCGGGTTTTGGAGCTGAGGCCGAGGATTCTTACGGCCTCGAGGATGCGCAACGGACCTAGGGCGTCGCAGTCTGCCGTGTATTCGGGGCTCTCGAAGCTCACCGCCACATGGCTCTGGGCGCCGAGGTTGTAGATCTCATCGGGCTGCACCTGCTGGATGATCCGGATCAGGTTGGAGCTGTCTGTGAGGTCGCCGTAGTGAAGTTGAAGCTTGGGGGCCTGGCCCTCGCTGCCGGTCTCGTGGGGATCCTGATAGAGGTGGTCGATCCGCTGGGTGTTGAAGCTGCTGGCCCGGCGTTTGATGCCATGCACGCTGTAGCCCTTCTCCAGCAACAACTCGGCCAGGTAGGAGCCATCCTGGCCGGCGACACCGGTGATCAGGGCGGTTTTGCAGGCAGAATTGCTCACGGTCATCTATGAAGAAGGATTTGGGGCCTGACCCATGATGGCTCGAAATTAACATTCAAGCAATGTTAACTCTCAGGCTATCTTACGAGGAGATGGTGCGGCCGGGCTGAGCTGGGTAAGCAGCATCAAATGGACTGCTGACGGGCTGGTGCCAGGATGAACCTGGAGCATGTACTCAAGGGCGTTCTGCCGGCTGAGGCCATGCTCCCGCATCAGCCAGGCCAGGCAGACCAGGGGCGAGCGTTCGATCGCCGCCACACAGTGGACAAATACCGGCCCATGGCTGCGCAGCTTATCTAATGCCGCCAAGGCCTGCTCCAGTTGGCCAATGCTGAGGGCGGCCTGGCTGCGATGGTCTGGCAGCACCAGGCGACGACAGTGGAAGCGCTGCTCCAGGTCGGGCGGGGCAGCTTTCTCCTCGGTGGAGCAGAGGCTGAGCACCGCCGCGATGCCCTCGGCTTCCAGTCTGTTGAGATGCCGAGCTGCTACAGGCGCGGGACCAAGGGCTAGGTCTTCGACTAGCACCCAACTGATTGGAAAGGCTGAGATGGCGATCACTCGGTGACTTTAAAACTCTTAGCCGCATATCAGCGCATTGATTCAGAGCTGTCAATGGGCGAGCTGGGCAGCATGATATGCAGTGCTGGTGGGAGATTCGGCCTGAGGCTCTTAAGTGCAAATAAGACTCAGGGGTGCACAGTGCTTGTCAGGTACCCGGCGGCTTGAAAGCCTGGGAACGCTACAAGCTGTAGAGGGTAAACACTTTTTCAACGAAGAGCAGGGATTCTCTCCACGGTTGCTAATTGGTGCGAGGGCAAATCAGCGGTTATTGACAACTTCTATGAAGCCCAGTATACCTAAAAGGGGAGTCAGCGGTGTTACGACCGCAGTTAGCGCGTCGCTGGTCACAGCGAGTCCGCTGCGATTCACCACTACGGTGTCCCCATCGCGTAGGGGCGGATTCTTGCTGTTAGAAGCACCCTGGCTCAGGTCGAGGGCAAATTTCTTACGGGTGGCCGTGCCGTTGCGGTTGATCCGCACCAATTCCACATCTCCCCGATTGGCCCGCCAGGCGATTGGCCCCCCTGCAGCCAGCACCGCCTGCACCAAAGGGGTGTTGGCTGGCACCTGAACGCGGCCGCCGCCCTTCACCTCGCCAACCACGTTCACAGTGATATCTAGAGGAGCCAGGGTGGTGGAGGAAAGTTCGATCATTTCCGGCACTGGCTCGGCCGCCGCTTCGATCCGAATCGTATCGCCGTCAAATAGGAGGGGATTCTGCTGCTGGTCACCATCGAGGATCAGGGCCAGCAGATTGAGCCGGGTGCGCTTGTAGGCCCCTGCCTCGCCAGGCAAGCGGCGTTGCAGCATCACGCTGCGCAGGTCGGCGTCGGACGTGATGCCGCCTGCCTTGGCGATGGCATCCACCAGGGTTGGGAGTCCCTCATTGGTAACGGCAACGTCCCCTCGGGATTCATTACTAGCTTGCGAAAGTGTGTATAGGCCCGGATGGGATACCTGGCCCACCAGTGCCACGCGCAGTGGTCTGGGGGTGACCACCGAAAGCTGCAATTCTGGACGCAGTAACTGGCGTTTATATAGGGTCTCTAGCCACTGGCTGGCCTGGGAAAGGGTCAGACCCGTAAGTCGCACGTTGCCGAGCAGGGGTAAGCTGGCGGTGCCGTCACTGAGCAGATTGAACGGCCCTGATAGTTCCGTTGCCGCCAAGAAGCGCAGCGAGAGGGAATCCCCCGGCCCGAGGATGTATGCATCGTCCTGATCGCCAGTCAGCATCTGGGCTCTCACCCCTGCCAGAGGGGAGAGACTCAGCACAAGCGAAGCCGCTACGGCGAAGTGGCGGAATCGGCCTCGCTTCATTGCTGGATAAGTCAAGTCCCGTAATTGTAGCGGGCGCGCAAGGGGCTTTTTTTTTGAACTTCGCTATGGTTGCGGCAACTTAGGCGATGCGAGTCGCTTGACTAGGATGGCCCCGTTAAATTCCACCCCCCAAGTTGACAGGCCTTCGGCTGCCCCGAGCCCAGCCCAGCTAGCCAGGCTGCCAGTGAGTCAAGTCTCTGGTTCAGAGGAAACCCCGACCGAATCCGAGGGATTAAATCTGGGTGAGCTCTGGCAAGCAGTGCGCCGCAGGCGACGTCTGGCCCTGTTGGTTGGGACGATAGTGGCCGCCAGCGCCTTTGGCTCAACCCTCTGGGAGCGGACCTTCTCGCCCATCTACCAAGGTAGCTTTCAGTTGTTGATCAGTGACCCCATCAGCACCGGAGGTGTTGCTGCCGCCGAGGGTGGCGCGGTTGAAACCTTGGCTCGCAACCGCACGAGCATCGACTTCCCCTCCCTGGTGGAAACCCTGCGCAGCCCGATGGTGCTCGATCCCTTGCGCCGCCAGCTCGGGCCGGCCGGGGGGCTGCTCGGTGCAGCCCAGGTGAGCCAGGTAGCCGATGGAGTTTTGTCAGTATCGCTCTCTGGCAGTAAGCCGAGCGAGATCCAGGCAGCCCTCGACAGCCTCAGCGCGGCCTATCTGAATTTCGCCATTGATCAGCGCCAGCGTCAGCTTAACGAGGGCCTCAAGTTCCTCGATGAGCAGGAACCCAAGCTCCAGTTCACCGTCAACCAGCTCCAGGGTCAGCTGGCCGCCTTCAGGCGGCGCTACAACCTCCTCGACCCGGAGACCGAGGCAGGCGCACTTAAAACCGAATCATCTGGTTTTGACGGTTTGGAGCGGGAGCTGGATGCTGAACGCAGCCGCCTAGAGAAGTTGCGCCAGGGAGTGATGGCGGGCACCCTCACCTCCTCTGGTTTCAGTACCGTTTCAGATTCGGGGGTCACCGTCACCCAGGCCAACGGAGATCTGCTGGCCCAGTTGCAGGGCGTCGAAGAGCAACTCAGCCTTGCCCGCTCCACCTATCGAAGCGATACGCCCCGCATGCAGAGCCTGACGGCCCTGCGCACCCGCCTGGCCGGTCAGTTGCGCAGCAACCAGCTCGAAGCCCTCGATACGGCCCTCAGGCTCAATGCTGCCCGGGCCAGCACCATTGCAGGCCAACGCCGCCAGGTTGATCGCAGGTTTCTGAAGCAACCGGCCCTGATCAAGGACTACGAACAGATCCAGCAGCGGCTCACGGTGGCCCAGGAGAACCTCACCAACTTCCTCACCACCCGCTCCACCTTCCAGCTGGAGCGAGCCCAGAAGTCGGTGCCCTGGACTTTGCTCTCTTCGCCCGCTGTGGATGGCAATCCGGTTTCCCCCAAGCTGAAGCAAGGCCTGACTAAGGCTATTCTTTTTGGCTTAATTGCCGGAATGGGGGCGGCGATCCTGCGGGATCGCTTCGACCACGTCTTCCGCCGTTCCGTTGAGGTGCGTGATCAGCTAAAGGTGCCCCTGCTTGGTCACATTCCCCACCTACCATTCTTCAAGGATGTTAAGCAGAGCGGTCGCTTTCAGGTCGATGAACTGGATAGGGATTCGGTGAGTCTTGGTTCATCGACTGGCCCCTATCTGGCAGGCTCAACGCCAGCAGCCCAAGTCTACCAGCGCTTTGCCTACAAGGAGGCCTTCCGCAACCTCTACACCTCCCTTCGCTTCCTTAACACAGATCAGAACCTCCTCACCGTCGGCCTCACCAGCTCCACCCCCAGCGAAGGCAAGAGCCTTGTAAATGTGCTGTTGGCCAAAACCATCTCTGAAATGGGCCAGCGGGTGCTTTTGATTGACTGCGATATGCGCAAACCCCAGGTCCATCACCGCCTAGGCCTCAACAACCTGAATGGTCTTTCCAACCTGTTGACTGAAGACTACCATTGGCGTGAGCTCCTGCTGCCCGTTAAAGGCTACGACAATTGGTGGGTGATCCCTGCTGGTCTTCGTCCGCCCGATCCCACCCGGCTGCTCAGCTCCAGCCGCATGAAGGAGCTGCTCCAACAGATCAGCCAGTCGGGCCAATTTGATCTGATCCTGTTTGACACCCCGCCCGTACTCGGTATGGCTGATACTGCCCTGCTGGCGCAGCACCTCGATGGCCTAATCCTGCTGGTATCCCTCGACGGGGTGGATCGCAACCTGCCCAAGGAGTCCCTGGCCAGGATCAGCTCTACCGGTGCCCCCTTGCTAGGATTAGTGACTAATGCTATGAAGGAAGAACTAAAATCACCAAATGAAACCTTATATCAAAGATATGGCTATGCCGAAGCTGATGGGGCATCTGATCAGGCCAATGCGCCTGCCACCACAACCTTTGACTGGCCCCTGCGGCCCCAGCTCCTCCAGCTCCGCAAGCAAGGCACTAGCCTGCTGCGCTGGATCGACGGCTAGCTCCCTGCCAGCGGCCTTGCTGCTCCTGCTGACCGGCGCCCACCCCGCCGCTGCCTTCACTTGGACCCTCGGCCCGCCGCCGCCCCTTCCCCCCCTGCCAAGGGCCGCCCTGGCCACCGCAAAGCCCCAGCCCCAAGCACTGCCAGCTATCCCAGCATCATCAGGTTGGCAATTTGTTGCTCAGGCCCAAAAGCCCCGCTGGGAAATAGTTCCTGGCCCTGCTTCCACCCCTGCCGCCAGCGTCAGCCTGGCCTCAGCCAACCCCCGCTGGGAGCGGGTGCCTCCCCACGAACGCATCCTTCATTCCCAAGTTCTGGCCATTGTTGCCACACCTGATCCGATGGAGCTGGTTCAGCTCGATCGGCCAGCCCTGCGCTGGGAATCGGTGCCGGCTTCCCAGCCCACCTATGCCGCCTACGGCTCAATCGAAAGTTCGGCCGTTCGGCCCGTGCTCGGCCGTCGGGTCTGGTTCCGCTTCTAAGGGCGCCGCTCCAGCAGTCTGATTAGCCTCAGGCGGTTGTAGCGCTGTATCCAAATACAGGGCAGGTTGAAGCCGCAGGCAAACAGCAGGTTAAGCAAAACTCCCGCCGGTGCCAGCCAGCTGGATGTGACGATCCAGAAGGGCCAAAGCAGCAGGTGGACCAGTTCTGCCCTTCTGGTTTCCAGCATCAGCCGCTCCAGATCGGATCGATCGCGGCCCACCAGGGCCGCCTTGGCAACCCCTTTTGGTAAGGCATTGCCAGCATCGGGGAGCCAGCCTTTCCAGCGCCGAATCGCCAGTCGCCGCTCGAAGCCCTGGCGGCTTTCTCGCCAGGGCCGCCGCCAGATCCACTGCCCCCCAGCCAGCCAGCTGGTGGGGATCCTGTTTGCAAGGGCTCCCACCAGCAGGCTCCAGCTGAGCCAGCCCAGGGCGCATTGCAGCAATGCCTGGGAAGCGCTGGCGCTCATGGCCGCAGCAGCTCCTCGGTGAGTGGCTCCAGCGCCCGCGCCGAGCGCAGCAGCTGGGGATGGGCCCACACCGGCAGCATCTGGCATCTGCCGACCGGCAGTACGGCCCGCCAGCCCGGCAGCACCGCCAGATCGATAGCTGAGTAGAAGCTGCAGCATTCGATCCCAGCCAGGTTGCTGAGGTTGCCGTTGAGCTGCTGCAGCAGTTGGCTGCCATACCTGAGATCGGCTATCCCAGCCAGCAGGCGACCTGGCCAGGGGTGGGCGGTGAGGGTGCCCTGCTGGGGACTGCCCACGCTGGTTAGGCGGCGGGTGCGCCGGTGGCCCCCAAGCAGTTGCACCCAGGTGCGGGCAATCACCCCGCCGATCGAGAAGCCCAGCAGGTCCAGGGGCTGCTCGCGCCCGAAGGCCGCCTCTATGTGGCTGCCCAGCAGTTCCGCCGCTTCCCGCACGGGGGTGAGTCCAAGTCGTAAGGGCAGATCTGGCAGCAGCAGGGGCTGGCGCCGGTTGGCCAGGCTGCGTTTGAGGCCGTTGAACACCAGCGGGCTATCCAGCAGCCCATGCACAAGTACCAGGGGAGGGCTGGGCTGGCCGCCCTGGTCATCGAGATGTGAAGACCTGGCGCCGTTCTCGCCGCTATCAGCCATGGCTCCTAGGATTTTCTTAAGATTCAGTTTGCATGAGGTGTTGGTGCGGCTGTCCTCCCTGTTGGCTTTAGCAGCTCTGGTTGGCTTTGTGATCGTTGAGGTGGTGCTGCGTCCGGCCTGATCGGCAGCGACCAACACCGCCGCAGCGGCTCAGAGC
Organism: Cyanobium sp. BA20m-p-22; assembly: GCF_024346275.1. Classification (NCBI taxonomy): domain Bacteria; kingdom Bacillati; phylum Cyanobacteriota; class Cyanophyceae; order Synechococcales; family Prochlorococcaceae; genus Cyanobium; species Cyanobium sp. BA20m-p-22. Next base: position 6,273 of record NZ_JAGQCQ010000041.1, on the reverse strand, counting down.
CCCTAGGGTCTAATACCTACCGGCTCCCGGCAGCCCATGCTGAACACCCTTGCTTTTGTGCTCGCCGGGAGCCAGGAGCTGCCCGGGGAAGACGCGGACTGGCAGCAGTTGGTGGCCGCCCAGCAGCGGGGGCCAGGGCTGGGCCGCTCGCTGCGAATCTTCCGCCTCCCGGATGGCTGGTCGGGCAGCCTTGACCAATTGGTGGGCAGCGGCAGCGCCACCATCGCCGGCGAAGACCCCCTGCCCGAGCCCTTGCCAGGCTCGGCTCCCCGCCGCGCCCTGGTCTGCGACGCCCTCGTGCCCCAATTGGAAGTGCCAGCCCTGTGGATCGGCGTCTATGCCCTCAGCGGCCAGGCTTGGCCGGAGGGGGGCGGGCCGGCTGGCGCCCCGCCCCTGCAGCTGCAGGCAGTGCAGTTGGTGGATCGCTTCGCCCTTACGGAGGCGGAGAACGAAACTTGCTGGTTCTATCCCACCGACAACGGCTCCTACCTCTGCTGGGAAAACCAGCTCTCCCTTAGCAAGTTGCCCGGCTGGCTGCCCGAGCAGGGGATCCATGGGGCGCCGATCGCCTATGACCGGGGCGAGGTGCATGTGCTCTGGTCGCTGATGGCCGACGATGCCGCCCTCACCTGTGTGGGGCTCACCTACCAGCGGCGGCGGATCGAGTGGCCCCTGACCCGGCGCACTCCAGAACCCAGCTCCACCTGGACCTGGTTTGAGGTCGACACCATGGCCGACCCCAGTTATCGGGAACACGCCAAGATCAGCGTGTTCCCCCAGTGACGCTCCTGCAGTAACTCAGCGCACGAACAGCATCTCCTGGTAGGTGGGCAGGGGCCAGAGGTTGTCGTCCACCAGGGCCTCCAGGCTATCCACCACCTCCCGCAGTTCCGCCATCAACGGCACCAGGGTGTCGGCGCTATAGCGCATATGGGCTTCGGTGCCATGGGGTGGATTGGCAATGGCGGCCTGTAACTTGCCGCTGATGTCCATCAGGGACTGGCACAATTCGGCGACCTGCTTGGAGCTTTCCGGGCACACCTGGATGCCGAGGGTGCTCTGCAGTTGCAGGGATTCGGCCAGCTCGCCCAGATAGCGGATTGCCGCCGGGTACACCTGGGTGCGGGCGATCTGAACGGCCAGCTTGGCCTCCACATCGATCGCCAGGATGTACTGCTCGGCGTAGACCTCAAAACGGCTCTGCAGCTCGACGGCCGAGAGCACGCCGGTGCGCTCGAACAACTCGCGGATATCCGGCCGCTCCAGCACCGGCAGGGCATCGGCGGTGGTGCGCAGGTTTTCCAGGCCCCGCTCCGCCACGGCCATGTGGTGCCATTCTTCCGAGTAGCCGTTGCCGCCGAACACCACCGCGCCGTGATTGGTGATCGTGGTTTTGAGCACGGCCAGGGCCCCCTCCTCGAGGCCGAAACCGCTGGAGAGCTTGGTTTCCAGTTCGCTGGCCATCCAGTTGAGCGAGTCGGCCAGGATCGTGTTGAGGGTCACCAGCGGACCCGCCACCGACTGGTTCGAACCCACGGCGCGGAATTCAAAGCGGTTGCCGGTGAAGGCGAAGGGCGAGGTGCGGTTGCGATCGCCGGCGTCCTTGTCGAATTCCGGCAGGGTATCCACGCCGAAGTCCATCACGCCGCCGAGGGCTGAGCCGGAGAGCCGGCCCTCGCGGATCTGGTTGAACACATCTTCCAGCTGGCTGCCCAGGTACACCGAGATGATCGCCGGCGGGGCTTCGTTGGCGCCGAGGCGGTGGTCGTTGCTGGCGGTGGCGATTACGGCCCGCAGCAGGGGCCCGTAGAGGTGGACGCCGCGGATCACCGCTCCGCAGAACATCAGAAACTGCAGGTTTTTATGGGGCGTCTTGCCCGGATCGAGCAGGTTCCCCTGGGTGGCATTGCCGATCGACCAGTTGACGTGTTTGCCCGAGCCATTGATGCCGGCAAAGGGCTTCTCGTGCAGCAGGCAGGCGAGCCCATGCTTCTTGGCAGTGGCACGCAGAATCGTCATGGTGAGCTGCTGGTGGTCGGTGGCCACGTTGGCCGCCTCGAAGAAGGGCGCCAGCTCAAATTGGGAGGGGGCCACCTCGTTGTGGCGGGTTTTGGCCGGGATCCCCAGGCGGTACATCTGCCGCTCCACCTCCTGCATGAACACCTGCACTCGCTCCGGGATGGCGCCGAAGTAGTGGTCGTCGAATTGTTGGCCCTTGGCCGAGGGGCGGCCGTAGAGGGTGCGACCGGCCAGCAGCAGGTCGGGCCGCAGGGGGATATAGGCGCTGTCGATCAGGAAATACTCCTGCTCGGCGCCGCAGCTGGAGTTGATCGGGGCGATGGTGGTTTCACCCAGCAGGCTGAGCAGCTTGTGGGCCGCCTTGTTGACGGCGGAGTTGGAGCGCAGCAGCGGTGTCTTCTTATCGAGGGCCTCACCGGTCCAGGAGACGAAGACCGTGGGAATGCAGAGGGTGACCCCGTTAGGGGTCTGCATCAGGTAGGCGGGGCTGGTGATGTCCCAGGCGGTGTAACCGCGGGCCTCGAAGGTGGAGCGGATGCCACCGTTGGGAAAGGAGGAGCCGTCAGGCTCGCCCTGCACCAGCACCTTGCCCGTGAACTCGGTGAAGACCGTGCCGTCGCCCTGGGGGGAGATGAAGCCGTCGTGCTTCTCGGCGGTGGTGTTGGTGAGCGGGTAGAAGACGTGGGAGTAGTAGAGGGCACCGCGGGAGGTGGCCCACTCCTTCATCGCCTGGGCCACCACGTTGGCCACCGACACGTCGAGCTTGCTGCCCTCCTTGATGGTGCGCTGCACCGACTTGAAGGTCTCCTTCGGCAACGCCGCCTTCATCTTGTCGAGGGTGAAGACGTCACTGGCCCAGAGCTCCTCGAGCGTCTGTATCGGCGCAGTGGCAATGGGTTGGCGGCTGAGAATCTTCTCGATGGCGTCAAGGCGGGGTTGGGAGGGCATCGGTTTGCGGGAGAACATCAATCCATCTACCCAAAGCCTTCGACCTGCCCTGAAATTGCCGCCGTTGTTACCACTCGAGCGATTCGACCGCAAAATTGTCTGGCTTTCCCCACAGCGGCCCTGCCAATTCCAGCTACCTCATTCAGAATTTCATTTTGGGAAAGATGGGGATGGCCTCTGTCGAAAGCAAGGCGCTGGTGGAATCGATGCAGCGTCATCTCTTCTTCAGTCAGGCCAAATCCGCCTCCCTGGCCACCCGCCACGACCACTATCGCTGCCTGGCCCTGGCGGTGCGAGACCGCCTGCTGCGCAACTGGGTGGATACGGCTGACACCTACACCCGCGAGCACGTGCGCACCGCCACCTACTTCTCGGCGGAATACCTGCTCGGCCCCCACCTCGAAAACAACCTGGTCAACCTGGGCCTGGTGGAGGCGGCCCGGCAGGCCTGCACCAGCTTGGGCCTGAACCTCCAGGAGCTGATCGCTGAGGAGCCCGAGCCCGGCCTGGGCAATGGGGGCCTCGGTCGGCTGGCCGCCTGCTTCCAGGAGTCGATGGCAACCCTGGAACTGCCGGCCATCGGTTACGGCATCCGCTACGAATTCGGCATCTTCCGCCAGCAGATCACACCCCATGGCCAGGTGGAGAGCACGGACCCCTGGCTGGCCCAGGGCAATCCCTGGGAGCTGATCCGGCCCGAATGGAGCTACCCGGTGCAGATCGGTGAGCACACCGTGATCGGCGTGGCCTACGACACGCCAATCCTGGGTTACGGCGTCAACACCGCCAACACCCTGCGGCTGTGGTCGGCGGTGGCGCCCGAGGCCTTCGACTTCGCCTCCTTCAATGCCGGTGACTACACCCGGGCCGTGCTGCGCAAGATGCAGTCGGAAACCCTCTCCAAGGTTCTCTACCCCAACGACGAACTCGACCAGGGCAAGCGGCTGCGCCTCTCCCAGCAGATCTTCTTCGTCAGCTGCTCCCTCCAGGACATGTTCCGCATCCTGCGGGGCCAGGGCCTGGAAGTGACCGAGTTCCACCACAAGTTTGCGGTGCAGCTCAATGACACCCATCCCGCCATCGCCGTCGCCGAGTTGATGCGGCTGCTGATGGACGTCCACGGCGTCGACTGGGACACCGCCTGGTCGATCACCACCGCCAGCATCAGCTACACCAACCACACCCTGCTGCCCGAGGCCCTGGAAACCTGGGGCGTGGAGCTGTTCGAGCAGCTGCTGCCGCGCCAGCTGGAGATCATCTACGAGATCAACTCCCGCTTCCTTCGCATGGCCCGGATTCGCTACCCCGGCGACTTCCAAATTCTGCAGCGCATCTCCCTGATCGAAGAGGGCCCCCAACGGCGGGTGCGCATGGCCAACCTGGCGGTGGTCGGCAGCCACCACGTCAATGGCGTTGCCGAGTTGCACAGCACCCTGCTCAAGCAGCACCTGTTCGCCGACCTGGCCCGGATCTGGCCGGAGCGCTTCACCAATGTCACCAATGGCGTCACCCCCCGGCGCTGGCTGGCGGTGGCCAATCCGCCCCTGGCGACCCTGCTGGACGAGGTGATCGGGGAGCGCTGGCGCACCCACCTGGAGGAGCTGGAGGGGCTGGCGCCCTATGCCGATGACCCGGCCTTCCTCGAGCGCTGGCAGGCGGTGCGGGATCTCGGCAAGCAGCGCCTGGCCCAGTACATGCGCAAGGAGTTGGGGGTGCTGGTGGACCACACCTCCCTCTTCGATGTGCAGGTGAAGCGCATCCATGAATACAAGCGCCAGCACCTGGCGGCCCTGCAGATCGTCGAGCGCTACCTGCGTATCCGTGAGGGTGAGAACCTGCCGCCGCGCACCTTCGTGTTCGGCGGCAAGGCGGCGCCGGGCTACGCCATCGCCAAGCTGATCATCCGGCTGTTGGTGGGTATCGCCGACGTGGTGAACATGGATCCGGCCATGGATGGTCGCCTCAAGGTGGTGTTCCTGCCCAATTTCAGCGTCAGCCTGGGCCAGCTGGTGTATCCGGCGGTTGACCTCTCCGAGCAGATCTCCACCGCCGGCAAGGAGGCCTCCGGCACCGGCAACATGAAGATGGCGCTCAACGGGGCCGTGACGATCGGCACCCTCGATGGGGCCAACATCGAGATCCGCGATTGCGTTGGGGCGGAAAACTTCTTCCTCTTCGGCCACACCGCCGAGCAGATCGAGCAGCTGGGCCACAGCGGTTACCACCCCATGCCCTGGATCGAGCAGGATCCGGTTGTGCGTCAGGCCCTGGAGCTGATTGGCTCGGGCTATTTCAGTGAGGGCGATGGGGAGCTGTTCCACCCGCTGCTGGCCAGCCTCACCAGCCATGACCCCTTCCGGGTGATGGCCGATGTGGCCGATTACCGTCGCGCCCAAAATGAGGTGGATGGGGCCTGGATCAACCGCAGCCGCTGGGCCCGGATGTCCCTGCACAACACGATGAAGTGCGGCTTCTTCAGCAGCGACCGCTCGATCGCCGACTATGCCGAGCGGATCTGGAAGGTGGCGCCGGTGCGGGTGCAGGCCAGTGCCGATGCGCCGGTGCCCTAGCCGGCAGCCGCTGCCACCGGTTGGTTCTGAGGGGTCTCCTTGAGGGAGGGGAAGTTGGCCCCCATCCAGGCAGAGAGGGCAGGGCCAACCTGGGCGCGAAAGGCGGCGGCTCCAGCGGCATCCAGCACCGGGTAGGAGCGGGCGCCCTCCGGGCGCAGGGGTTTCCAGTTGCTGCTCTCCTTTTGCTTGAGGGCCTGCAGCGGCGCGTCGAAGTCGAAGCTGAGCAGGCGGCCCTGGCTGGCGATGGCCTCGATCCAGGCCTCCCGGGCGGCCAGCAGTCCTTTGGCCTTGAGCGTGTCCGGCAGGCCGAGCACCGGTTGGAGCTGCTCGAGGGCCCCCAGCTCCGCCTCCAGCAGGATCACCCAGGCGGCCTCTTCATCGTCTGCTAGCCCCACTTCTGCGGCGCTGGCGAGCATGGCATCGCGGTAGAAGCTGAGCCAGCGGTAATGGGACTTCTCCTGGATCGTCTTCTTCAGAGAGCCCTTGCCATGGGCGGCCCGTTTGGGCAGGGCGGCTTCGGCCCGGCGCAGCAACACCCGGTCCTCCGGCTCGAGGTTGATGGCCCCCCAGCGCTGGCGGTACTCCCAGAGCTCCTCGTACTGGCGCACTTCTTCGGCGGTCCAGCCCAGTTCACGGAGTTCCTCACCCCTGCTTGCTTCGTCCTTCGCCACCAGCTCGCCTGTTGCACTGGCTCGCAGCGGAGAGGTCAGCGCACAACCAGCACCGGACAGGTGCT
>NZ_JAGQCQ010000040.1:0-16713 GCF_024346275.1 Cyanobium sp. BA20m-p-22 | reverse complement strand
TCAAAGCCCAGGGCCCCGGTGCGGCGCAGCCTGGCCAGGGCACCACCGCAGCCCAGGGCCTCCCCCAGGTCCCTGGCCAGGGCGCGGATGTAGGTGCCGGCCGAGCAGGCCACCTCCACCTCCAGGGCCCCGCTGGCGGGATCCCAGCCCAGCAGTTCCAGGCGATGCACCGTCACCGGCCTGGCTGCCAGTTCCAGTTGTTCCCCCTGGCGCACCCGCTTGTATGCCCGTTGGCCGTCTACATGCACGGCCGACACCTGGGGAGGCACCTGCTGGATCTTGCCCCGGAAAGCCGCCAGGGCTGCAGCGAGATCCCCTGCCTCGAGGGCAGGCACCGCGGCTCGGGCCAGCACCTCCCCCTCGAGGTCGTCGCTGACGGTGCGCACCCCCAGTTGCACCAATCCCCGGTAGGTCTTGTCCCCCTCCAGGTAGGGCAGCAGCCGGGTGGCGGACCCCAGGGCGAGCGGCAGCACCCCGGTCACGGCTGGATCGAGGGTGCCGCCATGGCCCACCCGCTTGAGGCCATAGGCCCGGCGCACCCTGCCCACACAGCCATGGGAGGTGAGGCCCGCGGGCTTATCGAGCACCAGAAAGCCGCAGGGCTGGTCAGGCATGGATGGGAGCGTCAGCCTTGCAGGGTCCCATGATCCGCTTCGATGACCCTGCAGCAGCGCCGGGACCTGACGTTTTTGGTGCTGGCCGGGATTTTCCTGGGCACCATGGGCATGCTCAATATCCTTGGCCTCACCCGCTTTCTCCAGCTGGGCACGATCGGCTCCTGGCCGATCGTGGTGGCGGTGGGGGCCCTGCCCTATCCGGTCACCTTCCTGTGCACAGACCTGATCAGTGAGCTGTGGGGTGAGCAGAAGGCGGGCCAGCTGGTGTGGGTCGGGCTTGCTCTCAATGGCTGGATCGTGCTGATCCTCTGGCTTGGCGGCATCCTGCCGGGGGTTGCCGGTGCGCCGGATGCCACCTTCTTCGAGGTCCGCCGTCTGGCATTCGGGGCTGTCGGGGCCTCGATGGTCGCCTACCTGGCAGCCCAGTTCACCGACGTGCGGCTGTTCCATTTCTGGAAGCGGTTCAGTGGGGGCAAGGCCCTTTGGCTGCGCAACAACGGCTCCACCCTGGTGAGCCAACTGGTCGATACCAGTGCCGTGGTGCTTATTAGTCACTACGCCAGCGGTGTGTTGCCGGTGCGGCCCGGCGAGCCCGTCTGGCCCCAGCTGGTTTCTTTCATTGCCAGTGGCTACCTGTTCAAGGCCCTGGCCGCTTTGGTTGACACCCTGCCCTTCTACGGCCTGGTGGCCTGGTTGCGCCACTGGCTGGAGGTGCCCGAAGCGGGGGCCGAGCTGCCTGACTGAGCGATGGGGCTTCCGCCCCCTGACCCTTAGCTTGGCCCTGAACTGCTCAGGGTGACTTTGGCCATGGCGGAGACGGGGCTGGGGGTTGGGCGCTTTCTGGCCGATGGTTTTGGCCTGCGCGCCCAGCTGGCTGCCTTCCTGGCGATAGCGCCCGAAGAGCTGGAGCGCCGCCTGCCCAGCAGCACCGACGATCTGGCCGCCCTCCATCCGGGCTCCTTCGATCCCGAGCGGGTGGAGCAGTTCTATGAAGATGCTGTGGGCACCGGCCACCTGCTGGAGCTGGCGGCCTGGCACCTGGGCAGTGCCGACTACATCGCCGACACCCTGCGCCTGCAGCAGCTCTTCGCCCAGGGGCAGTTGCTGGACTTTGGCGGCGGTATCGGCAGCCATGCCCTGGCGGCGGCGGCCCTGCCCCAGGTGGAGCGGGTGTGGTTCGTCGATCTCAACCCCCACAACCGCGCCTTTGTGGAGGCCCGGGCCACCGAGCTGGGCCTGGCGGCGAAGCTGGGCTGCTACCGGGATCTGGCTGATCCGGCCCTACCGCGGTGCTTCGACACGATCGTGTGTCTGGATGTGCTCGAACATCTCGCCGATCCCTCAGCCCAGCTGGAGATCTTTGCCGACAGGTTGGGCCCGGCGGGGACAGCCCTGCTCAACTGGTATTTCTTCAAGGGTTTTCAGGGGGAATACCCCTTCCATTTCGACGCCCCGGAGCTGGTGGAAAGCTTTTTCCGCACCCTCTCTGGCCGTTTCCTGGAGGTGTTTCACCCCTTCTTGATCACTACCCGGGCCTACCGGTTGGCCTGAGCCGACCTTTAGGCGACGGCGATGTTGATGCGTTTGCGGTTGCGCAGGCCGCGCTTGATGCTTTCGAATTTCACCACCCCAGCCACGAGGGCATAGAGGGTGTCGTCCGAACCCCGGCCGACGTTGACGCCGGGCAGCACGGAGGTGCCGCGCTGGCGGATCAGGATCGAACCGGCGCTGACGGTTTCACCGCCATAGCGCTTGACGCCGAGGCGCTTGGAGTTTGAGTCGCGACCGTTGCGAGTGGAGCCTGTGCCTTTCTTGTGGGCCATGGATCGGAGAAATCAGGGGGACTGGAAATGGAAACTTGCTTCAGGCGATCGGCTTGCCGCTGACGCTGATCGACTCGACCATCACCCGGGTCAGTTCCTGGCGGTGGCCGTTTTTGCGCCTGGTTTTCTTCTTGGGGCGCATCTTGTAGACGATGATTTTGGTGCCGCGGCGATGGGCCATCACCTTGAGCTCCACGGTGGCGCCCTTGACGTAGGGCTGGCCCAGGGTGGTCGCCTTGCCGTCGTTTACCAACAGCACGTTGTCGATGGTCAGGGTGCCGTCCACCTCCAGGGCGATCCGGTCGAGGTCGTAGTAGCGGTTGGGTTGGAGCCAGAACTGCTGACCTGAGGTTTCAACAATGGCGTAGGGGCCTGTTGGGGCCCCAGCAGCTGCTGGGCTGGGCTGCTCGGCAGTGGGCGTGTTTGGGGAGGTGTTTTCGGGAGTTGGGCTCATGGCGGCAAGGGCGTGGCCAGGCTGACGGAGGCTCCTTGACTAGCTGAGGAGCAGGCCGTCATTGGGCCTGGCGCACAAAATGGGAAAACAAACAACAATCCTCCCGTTTCGGCCTTCCTTTCGTCAACATTTGGTGGCCTTTGCTGCGGGTTGTCCCGCCGTTGAAGCGGTCCATGCCCGAACCGGCCCTCACCATTGCTTCGCTGATCCGGGATTCCTCTCTCCAGGAGGCTTGCGGCCGCTGGCTCGTCGGCGGCCGCTGGCGGATGGTGTGGCTGGATCCCGACGCCAATCCTGTGGCGCAGCTGGAGATGCGCCGCGAGGAGTTTGATGCCCTGGTGTTGGAGGAGGGCGCCCTGGAGAGCCAGGCCTATCAGGCCCTTTCGGACCTGGGCCTGCAGCTGCCAGCAGTGGTGATCGGTGCGGTCAGCGGTCAGACCGAATTCCATCAAGCAGAGGTGCACCTGCCCCCAGATCAGCTCGAGCAGCTCAGCTACAGCCTCGATGCCGCCATCTCTCGGGTCCTCCAGCGCGGCCCGAGGGCCGGGGCTAGCCCGCCCCTCGGGCAGGCCAAGCCCGAGACCCTTGAGGGCTGGAAGCTGGCCAACCGGCTGAAGGGCCGCCTGGGCTTTGTGGGAGTTTTCTACAAGCGCGATCCCTCCCGCTTTTTGCGCAACCTGCCCGAGTTGGAACGGGAAGAGCTGTTCCATTCGCTCGAACGCACCTACCGAGACCTGCTGCTCAGTTACTTCCGCGATCCGGCTGCTGCCAACCAGGCCCTGGAAAGCTTTGTGAATACTGCTTTTTTTAGCGATTTGCCAATTACAAAAACTGTTGAGATTCACGTGAATCTGATTGATGCTTTCTCGCAGCGCCTCAAACTGGAAGGACACAAGAACGATTTTCTTCAGGACTATCGATTAGCCCTCCTTGATGTGATGGCCCATCTCTGCGAGATGTATCGCCGCTCCATCCCCCCCGATGCTCCCTTGGCAGCCATCCCGCTCCAGGCAACGGGCCAGCCCACAATGGTTTGAACCAGGACGCTCCTGAAACATGACTCCCCGCAAGACCTACATCCTTAAGCTTTACGTGGCGGGCAATACGCCAAACTCGATGCGCGCCCTCAAGACCCTGCGCAACATTCTGGAAACGGAGTTTCTCGGCGTCTATGCCCTCAAGGTGATAGACGTATTGAAAAATCCCCAGTTGGCTGAAGAGGACAAGATCCTGGCCACCCCCACCCTGGCCAAGATCCTGCCCCCCCCGGTGCGGCGCATCATTGGCGACCTCTCCGATCGGGAGCGGGTGCTGATCGGCCTGGATCTTCTCTATGAGGAGCTCACTGAAGAGGGCTCGGACGAGCAGGGGCCAGAGGAAAATCCAGCTTGAGACACGCCCGCAGCTCCTATAGATCTTCTCCCTTCTCATGGGCCGCTGCCTTGAGTAGCTTTTGACCAGACCCCAACTGTCGATGCAGGAACCAAGCCCCACCAGTAATTCCCTGATGCAGGTTCAGAAGCTCCCGACTGGGATCGAGGGCTTCGATGATGTCTGCCATGGGGGCCTGCCCATTGGCCGCTCCACCCTGATCAGTGGCACTTCCGGCACCGGCAAGACGATTTTCTCGCTCAATTTTCTCTACAACGGGATCCGCCAGTACAACGAGCCTGGCATTTTTGTGACATTTGAGGAATCGCCTCTGGATATATTGCGCAATGCGGCTAGTTTTGGCTGGGATCTTCAGAGCATGGTTGAGCAGGATAAGCTGTTCATTCTTGATGCCTCGCCAGACCCTGAAGGCCAGGATGTGGCCGGCAGTTTTGATCTCTCAGGCTTGATCGAGAGAATCAACTATGCCATCCGTAAATATAAGGCAAAGCGGGTTGCGATTGATTCGATCACCGCAGTTTTTCAGCAATATGATGCTGTTTCAGTGGTGCGGCGTGAAATCTTCAGGTTGATTGCCCGGCTCAAGGAGATTGGTGTCACTACGGTAATGACCACCGAGCGGATAGATGAGTATGGTCCGATTGCCCGCTATGGGGTGGAGGAATTTGTTTCTGACAACGTTGTAATTCTGCGCAATGTGCTCGAGGGTGAACGGCGGCGCCGCACTGCTGAGATTTTAAAACTGCGGGGCACCACCCATATGAAGGGTGAATTCCCCTTCACCATGGGTGGCCATGGCATCAGCGTTTTCCCCCTGGGTGCCATGCGCCTCACCCAGCGATCTTCCAATGTGCGCATCAGCTCCGGGGTGCCCAAGCTCGACGAGATGTGTGGTGGCGGTTTCTTCAAGGACTCAATCATTCTGGCCACCGGTGCCACCGGTACGGGCAAGACCCTGCTGGTTTCCAAGTTTGTTGAGGATGCTTGCCGCAGCAGGGAGCGGGCGATTTTGTTTGCCTATGAGGAATCCCGGGCCCAGTTACTGCGCAATGCGACCAGTTGGGGCATTGATTTTGAACAGATGGAGCAGGACGGCCTGCTCAAAATCATCTGTGCCTATCCAGAATCGACTGGCCTGGAAGACCACCTCCAGATAATTAAAACGGAGATCAGCCAGTTCAAGCCTTCGCGTATGGCGATCGATTCGCTTTCTGCCCTCGCCCGGGGCGTGAGCCACAACGCGTTCCGACAGTTTGTTATCGGTGTGACTGGCTACGCCAAGCAGGAGGAGATCGCCGGTTTCTTTACGAACACCTCTGAGGAGTTCATGGGCAGCCACTCGATTACCGACTCCCACATCTCCACAATTACGGACACGATCCTATTGCTGCAGTATGTGGAGATCCGCGGTGAGATGGCCCGCGCCCTCAATGTGTTCAAGATGCGGGGCTCCTGGCACGACAAGGGCATCCGTGAATTTGTGATCACCAGCAATGGCCCCGAGATCAAGGATTCCTTCTCAAACTTCGAGCGGATTATTTCTGGCGTTCCCCACCGCATCACCACCGATGAGCGCAGCGAGCTCTCCCGCATTGTGCGGGGAGTTGCTGACGACGCGCTCTAGGAGTTGGCTGGCTCCAGCTGGTCGTAACGCCGCCGTTCGGAGAGGAGTTGAAGTTCGTCGTTGTCGGAGCCCTCAAGCGGCAGGTCGAACCAAAAGGTGGAGCCCGTGCCCGGTTCGCTGGCCATGCGCACCTGGGTCCCATGTTTTTCGAGAATGCCCCGCACAATCGAAAGGCCCAGGCCCGTTCCAGCCTCGGTGTGCACCGCGTTTTCGACCCTGTAGAAGCGCTCGAAGATGCGCTCCTGGTCGGCCTCGCTGATGCCACAGCCGCTGTCGGAGATTTCGATGCGCAGCCTTGGCAGGGGTGAGGTCAGCTCACAGCTCGGACTTTCGCTATTTGGTTCGGTGCCTGGGGTGAGCTGGCAGAGATCTGGCCAGGGATAGGCCCGCAGTTGCAGCCTGCCACCCTTGGGGGTGAATTTGAGGGCATTGCCCACCAGGTTGTCGAACACCTGCAGCAGCAGGTCCCAGTTGCCCAGAATCCGAGGCAGTTGGGGGTCGGCATGGAAGTCCAGGCCCACCTCCTTTTCATCGGCATTGAGCCGATAGGTGCGGAGGGTCTGTTCGATGGCGGCAGTCAGCTCCATCGGTTCGAGGGTCCAGACCCGTTCCGATTCCAGCCTGGAGAGGTCGAGCACGTCGTTGACGAGCCGGGTCAGTCGATCGGTTTCATCGTTGGCGATGCCCAGAAACTCCTTTTTCTCCGCTTCCGTGAGCTGGTCGCCCAGGTCGTGGAGGGTTTCCACGTAGCTCTTGATATTGAACAGGGGTGTGCGCAATTCGTGGGAGACGTTGCTGATGAAACGGCTCTGGGCGGCGTTCAATTCCACCTCGCGGCTGAGGTCCTGGATGGTGACGGCGATTCCCTTAAGGCTTTCGCCGGTGGCATCCCGCACTGATTGCAGCACGATCCGCAGGGTGCGGGGCGGTTCGCCAAATCGGCAGCGCACATCAGCACTGTCGCGGGCGCTGCAGATCAGACTCTCCAGGGGTGACTGGAGTTCCATCGCCAACCTTTCGGGCAGTTCGGCGATCAGGTCGCTGCCTTCGAGCTTGCGGCCCTCCCAGCGGAACAGGCGGCGGGCGGTGGGATTGGCCAGCACGATTGCCCCTTCGGCATCGAGGAGCACGGCCCCATCTGCCATGGTGGCAATTAGGGATTCCTGCTTCACCTGGGCCGCGGTCAGCTCCTCGATGTTGGCGGCCTTGTAGTCCTCCAGTTGGGCCGCCATGGCGTTGAAGCCCTCGAGCAGCTCGCCGAGCTCACCGCCCACCGGCAGGGCGAGCCTGGTTTCAAACTTGCCACCGGTGATTGAGCGCACCCCCTGGAGCAGCTCCTTGACCGGGCGGGTGATGGTGAGGGCGTTGAACACGGCCCCCAGGATCACCAGCACCCAGATCGAAATGAATACCGCCACGGTCACCTCCCGGGTGAGGGCAGCACTGGCCAGCAGGGTCTCATTGGGGTTGATGCCCAGGGCCATCACCCCTAGATATTTCCCCTCACTCACCATCGGCACAAAGACGTCAGTCACCTGGCCATCTGGGCTGAGGTGCTGGCGAATCAGGGGGGTGTCCGGGCGCTTGCGCAGATCCTCCGGCAGCTCCAGCCTGCGGCTGAGCAGCAGTTCGCTGCTGCCCGAGCTAGCACCGATGGGGATGCCTAGGTAGATCACCCCCTCAGGATCGGCAAAGAAGACATAGCGAAGGCTGCGGCTGGAGCGCCAGAAGCGATCGGCGACTGCCGCCAGCTCCCGGTCATTGCCCTCCGCCACCAGCGGGGTCACGTTGGCGGAAAGCAGCAGGCCCAGGTCACGGGCGTAGCGGGTGTCACCCAGCTGGGCGTCCCGTTGGATGCCGTTGAGGGCCAGGAAGGTGATGCCCGTCATCAGCAGGCTTACCACCAGGGTCGCCACCGCCAGCAGCTTGGTCTGCAGGCTGAACTCCTGCCACCAGCGATTCAGGGCCTGGCGCCAGCTCATCGGCTGCGCACCTGGTGGCCGATGTCCCGCCGGTAGGTCATGCCCTCAAAGTGAACCTGGGCCAGGCCGGCGTAGGCCTGCTCGAAGGCGGCATCAAAGCTTTCGGCCTGGGCGACCACGGCCAGCACCCGGCCGCCACTGGTTTGACAGCTGCCGTCGCCGCTGCGCCGGGTGCCCGCGTGGAACAGTTGCAGGCTGTTGCTGCTCTCCAGTTCACTGCTGACCACATCGCCGCTGCGGATCTCGCCGGGGTAGCCCGCGGCGGCGGCAATTACACAGGCGCTGCAGCCGGGATGGATGGTGAGCGGCGGAGCCTGGTCGAGCTGGCCGTTGGCACAGGCCAGCAGGATCTGGGCCAGTTCCGGCCCGAGTAGCGGCATCAGGGTCTCGCATTCTGGATCGCCGAAGCGGCAGTTGAATTCGATCACGCTGGGCCCATGTTCGGTGAGCATCAGGCCGGCATAGATCACCCCGCGGTAGTCGATGCCCCGGGCCCGCAGGGCGGCCACGGTGGGTTCGAGCACCAGGCGCTTCACCTGCTCCAGCCCCCCCCCATCCAGCAGCGGCGCCGGCGCATAGGCGCCCATGCCGCCGGTGTTGGGTCCGGTGTCGCCCTCGCCGATTCGCTTGTGGTCCTGGGCGCTGGGCAGCAACACCAGCCGCTGGCCGTCACAGAGCGCGAACACCGACACCTCGGGACCATGGGTGCGTTCCTCCAGCACCAACCTGGCGCCTGCGCCCTCGCCGAAACGACCGGCAAAAATCTCCTCAATCCCGGCGCGGGCCTCTTCCAGGCTTTCGGCCACGGTCACCCCCTTGCCGGCGGCCAGGCCATCGGCCTTCACCACCAGCGGTCTGCCTGCGGCCTCCAGCACCGCCAGGGCCTCCTCCCTGCTACTGGCGCTCCAATAGCCGGCGGTGGGTATCCCGACCTCCAGCATCAGGGCCTTGGCCCATTGTTTGCTCGCCTCGAGCTGGGCCCCATCGGCGCCGGGCCCGAACACCGGGAAGCCGGCTTCGCGCAGCCGGTCCGCCAGGCCGGCGGCCAGGGGTGCCTCAGGGCCCACCACCACCAGCTCAACGGCGTGGTCACGGCAGGCTGCGAGCAGGCCCCCATGGTCGGATTCGGCGATTTCCAGCTGGCTGCAGCCTGGAATTTCAGCAGTGCCCCCATTCCCCGGTGCGATCCACACGGCTTCCACCCCTGGGCAGCGGGCCAGGGCCCAGCCCAGGGAGTTTTCGCGCCCGCCGGAGCCGACCACCAGGATCCTGGTGGGAGCTGGGCAGGAAGAGGGGCTGGGAGCTGGAGCCATGGGGCCTGGACGTTCCGAAATTGGGGTGGATTGGAGCAGAAGCTCTTCTAGGTTGGACCTTGCCAGATGGGTCCGCGGGCCCAGCCCCAGCAGATGCCGGCAAGCCCAGCGCCATTCTCCCCCCGCGCCCGGCCGCTGCTGGCGGCCCTGGCCACGGTTTCGGCCCTGGCCACGGTTTCGGCCTCGCTGGCCCTGGCCCTGGTTGGGCCTGCCCCCAGTGGGGCGGCAGCCAAGCCAGTGGAGCTTGATCCTGCCCTGAAGACCCTGCTGGCCAGTGGCAACCTCAGGGATTTTGACGGGGCCTGCGCCACGGCCGTCGAGCAGGGGGATGGGCCCCGCCTGCGCTTGCTGCAGCAGCGGCTGCTCGGCCTCCATCCCGCCCCCCAACCCCTGGCTGTGGTGTTTGCCAATGCCGAGGTTCTGTTGCGCTGCGAGGCCCCGGATGGGGCCCTGCAGGTGCTCGCCCGGATCAGCCCAGCTGCCGGTGCCGAGCGGATCCAGTGGTTGGTGATGCAGTGGCGGGCAGCCCAGGCTGGCCTAAACCACCAGGTGGCGGCCAATGCCCTGCGGCGACTCGCGGCTGGAAATTTGGCCCAGCTAGAGGCACTTGAGCTGCCGGTGACCCGGCGTCAGGACGGCACCGCGGTGACGCGCTCGGCCCTGGATCTGCTGGCGGGCCACCTGGAAAGCCTGGGCCAGCGGCAGCGGGCCGCCGAGGTGTTGCTGAGTGGAACCCAGCCGGGGGCCGTCAATGCGGCGCGCCTTGCCCAGGCGGTGGCGTTGTTCGATGGGCTCCCAGCCGTGGAACAGGACCGGCTGCTGGAACTCGCCCTGGAGCAGGCAGCCACCGCCGGGGCCTGGGGCCTGGTGGGCCAGATTCTCGATCAGCAGCTGGCCCTGGGCCAGGGCATCCCGGAGCGGACCGAGCGGGCGGCGGAGCGGCGGCTGCGGCTCAGCCGTGGCATCGACGATGCCTACGCAGAATGGCTGCTGGGTCGTACGGCCGAGTCCCGTCAGGCCGAGTTGGAGCGGCAATTGCGCTCGCCGCGCTCCCCTGGCGGCCATGCCCCCAAATCGTTCTCCGATCCCCAGCCATGACGGCCTACTGCCTCGGTTCGCTCCTCTACGAAGGCAAGGCCAAGCGGGTCTATGCCACCGATCGCCCCGACCTGGTGGCGATTGAGTTCAAGGATGACGCCACGGCCTTCAACGCCCTCAAAAAGGCCGAACTGGCGGGCAAGGGGGAGCTCAACTGCCAGATCTCGGCTCGACTGTTTGAGTACCTCGCCGCCCGTGGGGTGCCCACCCACTATCTGGGCGTGGGGGAGACCCGCTGGATGCTCGTGCGTCCGGTGCGGGTGATTCCCGTTGAAGTGGTGATCCGCAATGTGGCCGCCGGATCCCTTTGCAAGCAGATGCCGATCGAGCTGGGCACCTGCCTGGAGCCCGCCTTGTTGGATCTCTATTACAAGGATGATGCCTATGGCGATCCCCTGCTCACCGAAGCGCGGTTGGAGCTGCTTGGGCTGGTGAATGCCGATCAAAGGAGCCGCCTCGAAGAGCTGGCTCGCCAGGTGAACCGGGAACTGATGGGCCTGTTCAGCTCAATCGGGCTGCAGCTAGTGGATTTTAAGATTGAGCTGGGCTTTACTGCCAGCGGTGACTTGGTGCTGGCGGATGAGATCAGTCCCGACACCTGCCGGCTCTGGGACCGGGCCGTGGCTGATGTCAGCGACCGCATTCTCGACAAGGACCGATTCCGCCAGGATCTCGGCGGCGTTGTCGAGGCCTACGGGGAGGTCTGCAAACGGGTCCAAGGGGCATGTCCCCAACCCAGGGTCTACGGGTAAGGTCGTCGGCATTTGCGGCCCTGCCGCTCTGCCCCCCCATCACATGGCTGGTTTGCTGGGTTTAAAGGCTGCGATGTCCCTGCTGGGCTTTGCCCTCCTCGCAGCTGGCCCGGCCCTGGCCCAGTCTGGGGATGCAGCGCCGCCAGGCGGGCAACCCCAGCCCGCTGCCCAGCAGCTGGACAACCCACTGGCCGATCCGGCGGCCCCAACCCCAGCCCCGGCTCAAACGTCCCCAGCCGAAACCTCCCCAGCCCAGCAGCCGGCCGCCAGCCCCGCGCCAGCTGCTAGCACCGAGCCAGCAGCCAAGGCCGAGCCCAAGGTCCTGATCGCCGAGGTGGCGATCGAGGGGCTGCAGGACCATCCCGAGCGGGAGCGGCTCGAACTGGCGGCCTATGCGGCCATGGCGGCCACCCCGGGTTCCCTTGTCACCCGCACCGAGCTGCAGACCGATCTCTCGGCGATCTATGCCAGCGGCTGGTTCTCCGATGTGCGCATCCAGCCTGTGGATGGCCCCTTGGGTGTGCGTCTGGTGGTGGTGGTGGTGGCCAACCCCGTGCTCCAGCAAATCAAGCTCGATCCGGCCGATCTCAAGCTGCCCGCCCAGGTGGTTCAGGACACCTTCGCTGCCGACTACGGCAAGACGCTCAATCTCAACACCCTGCAGTCCCGCATGCAGGAGCTGCAGCGCTGGTATGCCGACCAGGGCTATTCCCTGGCCCGCATCACCGGCCCCAGTCGGGTCAGTCCTGAAGGTGTGGTCGAGCTGTTGGTGCGCCAGGGCACCGTGGAGGGCGTTGAAGTGCAGTTCCTCAATAAGGAGGGCTCAGCCACCAACGACAAGGGTGAGCCGATCCGCGGCAAGACCAAACCCTGGGTTGTGACCAGGGAGGTGTCCCTTCGCCCGGGCCAGGTGTTCAACCGCCGGGAGCTGGAGGAGGACATCAAGCGGATCTATGGCACGGGCCTGTTCAGCGACGTCAAGGTGACCCTCAGGCCGGTGCCAGCTGAGCCCGGCAAGGTTGTGATCATGCTGGGCATCGTCGAGCAGTCGAGCGGCTCCCTATCTGGTGGTATTGGCTATAGCCAGAGCCAGGGTGCATTTGCTCAGATCCAGTTGAATGACAGCAACCTCTTCGGCCGCGCCTGGGACCTCGGCACCAATATTTCCTACGGCCAATATGGTGGTCTCGGTGACATCACCTTCACCGACCCCTGGATCAAGGACAACAAATATCGCACCTCCTTCAGGGCTCGCGTTTTCTTCAGCCGGGAAGTGCCCCAGCTCTTTCAGAGCGAAAATTCATCGTTTAGCTATCAGCTACAGAACTATTCCGGCTCTGACTTCGACGTAGTTACCTCGTTTGATGAGAACCCTGCCGGATCTAACCAGGGCACGGGTACAACAAACTTTGACACGGTTGCAATTCAGCGGATCGGCGCAAACGTGCAGTTTGTGCGGCCGCTTAATCGTGGCAACCCCTTCAAGAAAGCTCCCTGGAATCTGATCCTCTCCTTTGGTGGCCAGGAGGTCACCCCCATGGATTTCTCTGGATCCAAGTATTCAAGGGGCGTGGTCGGCAATCTTCAGTCTGATGGGGGCTTTAGCACCAGCAACGGTGCTTCGGTGATCTGCCTGGCCTACAACTGCGCCTCGGAAAACCAACTGGTGAGCTTCCGGGTTGGAGCCACCTACAGCACTCTCAACGATCCCCGTAATCCCACTAAGGGCAATTTCCTGAGCCTGGGCACTGAGCAGTTCATCTCGGTGGGTGAGAACTCCCCCACCTTCAACCGACTGCGGGGCAGCTTCACCCACTACATCCCCGTGGAGTGGTTGAAGATCTTCAAGGGCTGCCGGCCCAAGCCCGGTGAGACCAAAGACTGCAAGCAGGCCCTGGCTTTCCAGGTGTCGGCAGGCACCTTGGTGGGTAGCGATATTCCTCCCTATGAGGCCTTCTGCCTTGGAGGCGGCAACTCGGTGAGGGGCTATTACGACTGCGATCTCGGGGTTGGCAAGAGTTTTGCCGAGGCGACGATTGAGTACCGCTTTCCCATTTTCAGCATCATCAGCGGCGAGATTTTCTTTGATGCAGGCACCACTTTCGGCAGCCAGAGCGGTATCCCAGGCAACCCGGGTGGGCTGCTTGGTAAATCAGGTGAGGGCTATTCACCTGGTGTCGGACTGATTGTCACCACCCCGGTGGGCCCCCTGCGCCTGGAGGTGGCCACCCAGGATTTCTCCAGCGAGTGGCGCTTCAACCTCGGTGTGGGCTGGAAGTTCTAGATGATGCAGTGGCCCGCCGATTACTCCGGCCGCTGGACTATTCAAGACCCGGTGGAGCGGCGGGGGGTTGGTCTGCACGGCGGTCTTGAGACCACAGTTCGGCTCCAGGCCTCTGAGCGTTCGGGCTTCTGGGTCGGCTGGCTCGACGCTCCCCAGCTGCCCCTATGCCGCCTCACCCCAAGCCAGGTGAGTGATACCCGCCTGTGTACGGCCCTGCAGCTGGATCAAAGGCGTCTGGCCACCGTCGAGCATCTGCTGGCTGCTCTGGCTGGCACCGGGGTTACCCAGGCCGAAATCCTGGTCAACGGCGAGGAGATTCCCCTGCTGGATGGCTCAGCCTTCCCCTGGGTGCAGGCTTTGGCTGAGGCGGGGCTCCAGGCCCTGCCCGGCAGCTCCGGGGGCCTGGAGCTGGACGCGCCCATCACGGTCTGCAGTGGTACCAGCTTTGCAACAGCACTTCCCCATGCGGGGCTGCGTCTGGGCGCGGCCATTGAATTTGCCGATGCGGCGATCGGCCGCCAGTTGTTTTCCCTGGACCTGAGCCCCACCAGTTTCGTTGAGCAGATCGCTCCTGCACGCACCTTCGGTCTGCGCTCCCAGGTGGACCAGTTGCGCTCAGCGGGCTTGATTCGGGGGGGGTGCCTGGAGAATGCCCTGGTATGTGACGGCGATCAGTGGCTCAATCCACCCCTGCGCTTTGTCGAGGAGCCGGTGCGCCATAAAATTCTGGACCTACTGGGTGACCTTGCCCTTGTGGGCCTGCCAAGGGCCCAGGTTTTCGCCTACCGGGGCTCCCATGGGCTCCACACCTCAATGGCGGCTGTTCTGGCTGGTCTGCCGGCAGTCAATTCCCCCTCCAGCCCCAATTCCGCCCATCCCTCTCCCGGTTGATGCCCTTGTCTGAATCCAGCGCTCCCCAGCCCCCTTTATCTGCCGCCGACACTGAACTTTCAGCCAAAGCTGAACTTCCAACAACCAGCGGGGTGATTCTGACCAACGAGCAGATCCAGGGGTTACTTCCCCACCGCTATCCCTTTGCCCTGGTCGACCGGGTGATTGAGCATGAACCGGGCAAACGGGCCGTGGCCATCAAGAACGTCAGCTGCAACGAGCCCCAGTTTCAGGGGCATTTCCCTGGCCGCCCCCTGATGCCAGGTGTGTTGATCGTCGAGGCGATGGCCCAGGTGGGTGGGTTGATCGTCACCCAGATGCCAGATCTGCCGAACGGCTTGTTTGTCTTCGCGGGAATTGATGGAGTGCGTTTTCGCCGGCCCGTCGTGCCTGGCGACCAGTTGCTGATCAGCTGTGAGCTGCTCAGCCTCAAGCGCAGGCGCTTTGGCAAGGTGAAGGCTGAAGCCACCGTGGAGGGCAAACTTGTCTGCTCCGGAGAACTGATGTTCTCGCTGGTGGACTGATGGCGACGTTGATCCATCCCACCGCCGTTGTGGATCCCAGGGCCCAGCTGGCCGATGGGGTTGAGGTGGGCCCCTACGCCGTGGTCGGCCCGGATGTGGAGATCGGAGCCGGTTGCTGGATCGGGCCCCATGTGGTGCTCGACGGTAGGGTGCGTTTGGGCAGGGGCAATCGCATCTTTCCAGGGGCCTGCATCGGCCTAGAGCCCCAGGACCTCAAGTACACCGGCGATCCCACCGAGGTGGTGCTGGGCGATGACAACACCATCAGGGAGTGCGTCACCATCAACCGCGCCACCACTGGCAACCAGCAGACCCGCCTGGGCAGTGGCAACCTGCTGATGGCTTACACCCATCTGGGCCACAACTGTGAGCTGGGCGATCGGATCGTGATTGCCAATGGGGTCGCAGTGGCCGGCCATGTGGTCATCGGAGATCGGGCTGTTATCGGCGGTGTGCTCGGCATTCACCAATTTGTGCACATCGGCACCCTGGCGATGGTGGGGGGGATGAGCCGCATCGAGCGGGATGTGCCCCCCTTCACCCTGGTGGAGGGCCACCCCGCCCGGGTGCGGGCCCTCAACAGGATCGGTTTGCAGCGCAGTGGTTTGATTGACCTCGATGGTGGCCAGGAGTTTGAGCAGCTCAAGCGGGCCTGGACCTTGATCTATCGCCGTGGGCTCACCCTTGCCGAAGCCTTGGGGCAACTCACCCTGGAGCCCCCCCGGGGTGCCGTCGCCCAGCTCTGTGCCTTCCTGGAGGCCTCCCTGGGCCCCTCCCGCCGCGGCCCGATTCCGGGGGGGCGCTGATGCTCCGCCTGCTGGTGAGCACGGGCGAGGTGTCTGGGGATCTGCAGGGAGCGCTGTTGGTCAAGGCACTGCACCAGGAGGCCAGCCGCCGCAAGCTGGATCTGGAGATCGTGGCCCTGGGCGGCGAGCGGATGGAAAGGGCCGGTGCGGAATTGCTGGCCAACACGACCCGGATGGGGGCCATTGGCCTGCTGGAGGCCATTCCCTTTGTGCTGCCCACCCTGAGGTTGCAGCGCCGCCTGAAGCGCTGGTTCAGCACAGACCCGCCCGATGGGGTGGTGTTGATCGATTACATGGGCCCCAATGTGAGCCTGGGTTTGCGGCTCAAGCGCCGCTTCCCCCGGGTGCCGGTGACCTACTACATCGCCCCCCAGGAGTGGGCCTTCAAGTTTGGCAATGGGGGCCGCTCCAATCTGATCGGATTCACCAACCAGATCCTGGCGATTTTCCAGGAGGAAGCCCGTTTCTATCGCTGTCGCGGCGCCAAGGTCACCTACGTGGGGCACCCGCTGGTAGATACGCTCGGCGAGCTCCCCAGCCGCCAGGAGGCCCGCCGCCAACTCGGGCTGCTCGATGCTCCGGTGCTGTTGCTGATGCCTGCCTCCAGGCGCCAGGAAATCCGCTACATGCTGCCCCACATTGTGGCTGCTGCTGCGGAGCTGCAACGCCAGCGCCCGGAGCTCCAGGTGGTAGTGCCGGCTGGGCTGCCCGGCTTCGAAGCCCATCTGTCCCTGCAGTTGAGCCAGGCCGGGGTGCGTGCCGAGATAATCCCCGCCTGCGACTCCGATGAACTCAAGGCCTGTCTCTGCGCCGCTGCCGATCTGGCCTTGGCCAAGTCGGGAACGGTGAACCTGGAGCTGGCCCTGCGGGGCGTGCCCCAGGTGGTTGTGTACCGGGTCAGCGGCGTCACCGCCTTTGTGGCGCGCCACATCCTGCGCTTCAGCGTGCCCCACATCTCGCCGGTGAACCTGGTGCTGGGCGAGCGGCTGGTGCCGGAACTGCTCCAAGAGGACCTCTCGGCTGCGGCGATCGTGCGGGAGGCCCTGCCCTTACTTGATGGCGGCAATGCAGCTCGCCAAACCATGCTCGAGGGCTACCGCAGGCTGCGGCTGGAGCTGGGCGAGCCCGGCGTGACCCAGCGGGCGGCAGTGGC
>NZ_JAGQCQ010000004.1:0-33439 GCF_024346275.1 Cyanobium sp. BA20m-p-22 | reverse complement strand
GCTGGCCGAACGCCATAGCTGGCACCTGCCGATCTGTGAGCAGGTGGTGAGGGTTCTCGATGGGCTCACCACGCCGGCAGAGGCGGTTAGGGCCCTGATGGAGCGGGGCCTGCGGCCCGAAATGGTCGAGCCATGAACACGGCCCTGCCGGCCCTGCTGGTGGAGGCCTTCGCGGCCGGCCCCTGCAGCGGCAATGGGGCCGCCGTAGTGCTGCTCGATCAGCCCCTGGGTGATGGCTGGCTGCAGGGCATTGCCCGCAGCCTTAACCAGTCGGAAACCGCCTTCCTCCACGAGCAACAGGGGCAGTGGTGCCTGCGCTGGTTTACCCCGACCTGCGAGGTGCCCCTTTGCGGCCATGGAACCCTGGCGGCCCTGCTCGCCCTGGGCCACTGGGGGCTACTCCAACCAGGCCAGCGCTGCCACCTGCTCAGCCGCAGCGGCCCCCTGGAAGCGACCCTCGGCGACTCCGCCTGCACCGGCCAGATCGTCTTGCCCAGTGGGGGGCTGATCCCTGCTGAGGCCTCCAGGGGGCTGGTTGGCCTGCTGGAGGCCCGCTTGGGCGCCGGCCCAGTGGCCTACTGGAGATCAGAGCTGGGCTACCGGGTGGCCCTGCTGCCACCCGGTAGCCCCCTGGAGGCCATGGCAGGCCTGGCCGGGGAGCTGGAGCCCCAGGATCGCGGCGGCCTGATCTTGATGCTCGATTGCGGTGACAGGCCCCAAGAACTACGCCCAACCGTGCTCGGCCAACCGGCCGATTACCAGCTGCGCTTTTTTGCCCCCGGCCTGGGCATTGCCGAGGATGCCGTTACCGGCTCGGCCCATGCGCTGGTGGCACCGTTCTGGCTCAACCATCACGGCCGCAGCTCCGTGGTGGGCTGGCAGTGTTCGCACCGGCCTGGCGGAATGGTCTGCGAATTGGCATCCTCAGGCATGATCCGTCTCAGCGGCACGGGCCATCTTCTGTGGAACGGCACCTTGCATGGGCAAAGCGATGGCTCCGGGGCAGACTCCTGGGCCTCCCTGCTAGCCGCAGGCTGATGCTGGTGGCGCCGATGGCCCTGGTGGCTGTTGCAGTTGGTTTTGCTGCCCAGGGTCTGGCGCCCCATCCCTATGGCGCTGCCCACGGAGAGTTGCTCGACGCCCTGATCGACACCCCCGCCCCAGCCGCTGACACCGCCAGCGAAGCGGCCGAGTTGCGGCGGGTAGAAGCCCGCCGGGCCGCGGTGCCAGACCAACAAGCCGCCCCGGGCAAGCTGGGCCTGGTGGAGCCGGAAGCCGGCCCGCCGGTCGATCTGGAAATTCGCGTGGCCCTGCTCAATGCCGGTGCTAATCCCACCCTGTCGGCCAGCGGGGCCTGGCAACTTCTGAATCGACAAGGCATGGTCCTTCAGCAGGGAGGTCCTGGAGACCAGATTTCCCACCCTGCCCTAGGCAGCTCCGAATCCGAGGCCTGGCTCCAGACCAATGGCTCAGCCCTGCTGGTCAATGGCCAGCCCTATGGCGGCAGGCTGCGCCTGATCCGTGAGCAGGGGGGACTCATGCTGGTGAACCACCTGGGGCTGGAGATGTACATAGCCGCCGTGGTAGGGGCCGAAATGCCGAGCAGCTGGTCGATGGAGGCCCTGCGGGCCCAAGCGGTGGCTGCTCGCTCCTATGCCCTGGCCCACATGGCCAGGCCAGCCAATCGCCATTGGCATTTGGGCAACACCACTCGCTGGCAGGCCTACAAGGGGCTGGGGCGCAGCAACACCAGAACCCGCTCAGCCACAGCCAGTACCGCCGGCCTGATCCTGAGTTACCAGGGAGGAATTGTCGAAAGCCTCTACGCGGCCAACCGCCAGATCAGCCTGGAAGCCCATGGTCACCTGGGGGCCAGCATGAGTCAGCACGGAGCCCAGGATCTTGCCAAGCAGGGCTACCGCTACAACCAGATCCTCGGTCACTACTACCAGGGCGCATCCTTGGCACGCCTCAAGGCCGGTGCGCTCTGAGCTCCTGTGGCGGCGGGCGCTGCAGCGCTCGGCTGAGGCAGAGCTGGCTGGCGCCCTGGTGCCCCTGGCCACAGAGCTGCTGGAGTTGCCGCAGATCGGGCCATTTGTCCTGCGCCGCCTCTTGAGTGCCACGCCCAAGCATCTGCGCCAAGGGGGCCCCAAAGCCAACCCCTTCCTGCCCTGGGAAAGGGCTCTGGAGGTGGGCCGGCTCGGCTCAGGCCATGTGGTGCTGCTCAACAAGTACCCGGTGCAACCTGGCCACCTGTTGCTGATAACCCAGGACTGGCAGCCCCAGTCGGGCTGGATCAGGCCAGAGGACTGGCAGGCCGTGGGCCATCTGGCAAGGGATACGGCCGGGCTGTGGTTCTTCAACAGTTCTGCCCCAGCTGGGGCAAGCCAGCCCCACCGCCATCTGCAGTTGCTGCCCAGGCGGGCAGGGGAGGCGAGCTGCCCCCTGGCGGCCCTGTGTGAAGCCCAGCTGCAGCAGTGGCAGTGGCAGTGGCAGTGGCCATGGGCCTATCGAATCAGCAGGCGCCATGACCCGACTGGCTGCAGCGACCTGCCTGACCTCTACCGGCACCATGCCGAGCAACTGGGCTTGGGTTCGCCCCAGCACAATTCCCAGCCCCTGCATCCCTACAACCTGCTGTTCGACGACCGTTGGTTGTTGACGGTGCGGCGCAGCCGCGAACACTGCGCCGGCTTCAGCATCAATGCCCTGGCCTTTGCTGGATACCTGCTGGCCACGGATAAATCCGATCTCAGCTGGCTAGAGCAGCAGGGTCCCTGGCAACTGCTGCAGGCGGTCGCCTGCCCAGCAACTGGGTAGATCTGGGAAGCATTCCGTAATTCCACGGTTGCAGCAGGGGCAGAGGTTGGGGCTGTTTGGAAAGGAAGGGGTCCACTCCCCTGCCTAATGCCCCACTATTTCGATGCCCAACAAGTCCAGAGCCACCGCCGCACCAACAGCTACCCAAAGGAGCCAGGCTCACCTCCAGCGCAACCAAAGGGTCGACCAATACCGCACTTTGGTCACTCCCATTGCGGTGCACTACGGCCGCCGCTGCCCCGAACCGATCGAAGATCTGATCCAGGTTGGTCTGCTGGGTTTGCTGCGGGCCGCCGAACTCTTTGACGCCCAGACCCAAACTCCCTTCGAGGCCTTTGCCAGACCCCACATTCGCGGAGCAATCCTCCACTACCTCAGGGATTCAGCCCTGGCCGTGCGGTTGCCACGCCGCCAGATGGAGCTCCACGACAAACTGCGTCAGGTGCAGGCGAACTGGCACAAAACCCATGGCCAAGAGGCCAGCTCGGAGGATCTGCGCAGGGCCCTAGGCCTGAGTATCCCCCAGTGGCAAGAGCTGCAAAGGGGTAAGGCCATGGCTCGGCCGATCGGTCTGGCAGATGGGGTGATCGACGCCTGGGTCGAACAGGTTGTGGATCGAGAAGCCGGCTCAGCTCAACACGGGTCAGCTCAACAGCCTGGCGAGGATGGGGAGGGGGAGTATCAGTTGAGACTTAAGCGTCAGTGGGCCCGTCTTGAACCCGACCTTCGCCAAGTGGTCGACAAAGTGGTGCTATCTGGGTGGACTTACCGGCGCACCGCAGCCCTGCTGAAGGTGAGTCCCATGACCGTGCAGAGGCGGCTCAAGCGCGGGCTGGCTGAGCTGCGGCAGGGGCTGGGCCGTTCGGCCAATCCCCCTATCAGCAGCCAGCTCAGTAGCCCGATCAGCTACCCGAGCTGCCGCCATCACGGACAATCTGCTGCTCCAGCGTGCTGATCGCCGCGTTTACAGCGGCCAACTGACGTTCGACCCCATCGCGCCAAAACTGAAGCATGCGCAGTTTGCGCTGCTGGTGCCGGCGCCAGTTGTCGTGGCCGCCTTCGTCGCCAACTGGACAGCAGCCAAAGGGGGGAAACATGAGAAAGTGGATCAAAGCCCAATGGTTCTAGCGAGCCAGAGCGGTGAGCCGAGTGCCGTGTTTCCCCCCAGAAATGGCCATGAAACAGCCCTCGCTTGACCATTGCTTCAAGCTCATCAGCGCTCACCAGATTCCCTCCAAAGCCAAATCCCTCGACAAGCCCCACCTGCTTCATCATTTGAGATCAGTCGACTGCCGCTCCCCAATGGGCCCCCTGCCCCTGCTGCTTGCCCTGGCCTTCGGCATGGGTGGCATCATCGGCTTGCAGGCGCGCCCGGCAGCTGCCTATGTGGCCCTGATGGCCGGCCAGAAAGCCCAGCCCCTCAATGGCGCCTTCAACAAGGTGCCCGTTCTCCATTCCAACCAACCGGAGGAGGTTGAGGGACCCGGCATTTTGATCAATACCGCCCCTGGCTACGCCTATGCGGCCGAAACCGGCCAACCCCTACGCAACGCCCAATACAACTTCAACGGCGAATTTGGGGTGCACATGCACCACAAATATTTTCCACCTAACCGGGGCCAGCTCTCCCGCTCATCCCGCCGGCCTGAACTCACCCTGGCATTGATTCTGATCAACCCAGGTGGGCGCGCGGTCCATATCCGATTTGAGAACGGAGCCGTGCGTAACAGCTTTGAAGCCCCCTATCTCCAGGAATACAAGATGGGGGTCAGGCCGCTTGGGCCCAGGCCATGGAATACGGGCCCTGGTGATGCAACCGCCATCCAGGTCCTGCGAGGCAAGCTTGATCCAAAGTTGGCCGACGAAATCACTATTCCAGCGCGCAGTCGCCTTGTTCTGTTTCAAACCCAGCTTCCCGCCCTGGGGATAGCCAATGCCCTGCTCAAGGGACGCAGTGACGGCCCGTTCCAGATGGCGGTGGTGGCGGCCAAGCAAGCCACCAGCGATTGGGATCTGCTGGCCGTGTTGGACCAGGGAAGGCTGGCCCCGGGCAGGGTTTACCTCAATCGCATTGCTGATATCAACGGGCGTCGGGTTTTTTCTCGGGTTGGCGGCGTGGCGATTGGGGATGGGTACCAGGCAAGCCTCACCCATGATTTGGATGCCAATGGCCCCTTGCATGTGCCCCTAACAAGCACCATCCGCCATAACTTCGGCACCCGTGAAGTGCAGGTCAATCCCCTGGCCAGCCGCATGGTCGATTCCTCCCTAGACAACGTCGGCACCTACGGAGTGCGATTTGACGTGGACCTCAATCTCAAGGGTTCAGGTCCCCACGAGTTGGTGCTGAGCCACCCGGTAGCCAGTGGCACTTCAAAACCCTTCACGGCCTTTCGTGGCTCCCTGCAAATCCGCTCGGAGGAGGGCCTCCAGGAAGTCCATGTGGGGATGCGTTCAGGCCAGAGCCTTTCGCTCGCGCAGTTAAACCTGCGCGCTGGTCAACTGAACCCGGTGCGAATCAGCCTGGTTTATCCCGCCGATGCAACCCCGGGCCATCTATTGAGCATTCTGCCGGCAAGTCAACTTGCAATATTCCAGGCGCGGGAGCGCCAAATAGAGCTGGCACGTAACGCCGCAGGATCTACTCCAGCCGCCGCGCCCATCAGCCCGCCTGAGTTGACAGAATCCGACGGTCCTCTGATGGCACCCATCGAATTCAGACCTATGGCGCCCCTTACCCCGGTGCCCCCACTGATTCCCCCCCTAACCCCACCGCCCAGTTACCGAGGGAGTCAGCAGAGCCCCATGAGCCAATCTCTCTACGATCGGTATCAACAGGCGCTGGAAGCACAGCAGCAAATGTTGCGCGGCCTGATGGGCCGTTAGGGATGGCTCCAACCCATGAATCGCAGCGGCGCCGCTTCAGCCTGGAGCTTCCGGTAGAA
The DNA here is from genome assembly GCF_024346275.1 of Cyanobium sp. BA20m-p-22. Classification (NCBI taxonomy): domain Bacteria; kingdom Bacillati; phylum Cyanobacteriota; class Cyanophyceae; order Synechococcales; family Prochlorococcaceae; genus Cyanobium; species Cyanobium sp. BA20m-p-22. The sequence goes on along the minus strand of NZ_JAGQCQ010000004.1, from coordinate 27,674 downwards.
CTGCTCGGCAAGATTGACTCGTTAAAAGCAGAATGGGGATTGCGCAGCCGCGGAGATATTGTTGAAAGGCTTTTACATGAACTATTCACAGATACGTCGGTAGCTGAGCAAGCAACAACCGAATTAGACCAGCCAGAACCCGGAGCGACCGAGGACGTAGCCGGAACTGCAGGAGCCTCCACATTCAATGAACAGGGCGCCCTAGTACTGATGACCAGTGGGGTAAACGGGGATATTTGCCTCGATTTGGGCGAAGTTGACTTGAACACCCCAGCTGCGCCAGTGCCCCAGGCCGAACCCCGCCAGGTCGGCATCGATCTACCGGGCTTTGTACGACGCCAGTCGGAGCAGCTGAAAAAGAGCTTGCAGCCCCGCAAGCCTGTGGAGGAGTCGCCGGTTGAACTGCTACCTCAGCTTGAAAGTGATGCCCTCGACAAGGCCCTTGCCAGAGCCCGCGACCACTGGCTTGAGCTCTATGGCAAAGGAGCCAATGAAGCCGTGCTGGAAGCAGCCATGGTGTGGTTGGCCCAGGATATCTGGCCTCAGAGTGATCAAAGCGAAGGGCAACCATTCAGCTGGTCGCTTGCCTGTGACGTTGTGGTGCATATTGCCCCCAGCTGGGGCAATGAACCCGCCAGCTTTGAGCGCGTAATGGTGATGGCCGGTCTGCTGGAGGACCCGTTCAGTACGTCCACACTTCAACTTCGCCTGCCCACCCTGATCCATCGGTTTGTCCACCGGTTCCGCAAGAGACGCAAGGGAACCTCATTCCAGACCCTGGAGCACACGATGACCCTGCATGGGGCCCTGAAATTGCTCCAGCTGCCAACTGTCCATGGGCACCGACTGACCCTGGGCGAAATTCGGGATGCGTATCGAGAACTGGCCATGAGCCACCATCCAGATTCCGGTGGCAACGAAGAAACGATGCGAAGGCTCAATGAGGCCTACCAACTGCTCAAGGAGCTCTACCGCAATAACTAATGGCTTACGGGTCTCACCCTGGTCGCGTTATTGGTCTATCTATAAATCCCAGCCGAGATAGCTGAATGCGATACATCGGGCCGCACCTGTCAGCGAAAGCAGTGTTCTCATTGTACCCCTATGAGACTATTCAAGGGACTCAAGACGAGACCCAGGCGGGAAAACAAAACAAGCGCTTGAGTTACGCTCCATCCCGCGTCGCTTACCAAGGTCTACTTCTAAGACCTATTAAGCGTCCAGGCATGGACGCTTGAGATCATTATTTCCGGGGTTGAGTTGCGGGGCATTGCAGAGGGATTAGTCAGATATACCCCATAGAAATCACGAAAATTGGCAAATTCCCCATGCAATAGCCAAAGGAATAGCCAAAGCCTTCTCCATAGCGACAGAGCTGGCGCGCTCGCAAGCGCGGTCCACTGGGCATGGACTTCGGTCCAGAGTCAAATCACTGCCTCAAAAGTGTTCCAGCCACTTGCTTAGGAATCTTGCGTAACTGTGTCTTACGCAGGTACGCAAGGCTCAGGGGGCGGTGGCCCGCAATGGCCAATCGGAGCCGCGATGGCTCATCGGGACCGTAATCATGCGTCTCACGTGAGACCAGCTACGAGTCCAATAAAAAGGCCCAGATGGGACATGCGACCATCTGGGCAAGTTGTGTCAGTGGGGGAGGCGCTTCAGGTGCTGGTCTGCATCCCCTGGATCAGGAAGTCAAAGTAGGGGCCGGCCAAGGCGGCTTGCTCGGCGCTGAGCAGGGAGATGGCCGCATCCTTCATGGTTCGCATTGCTTCGACCATGCCCGGCATCGGAACCCCAAGGCTGTTGTACATCTCACGGGCGCCCACCAGACCAATTTGCTGGATCATCTCGGTGCTGCCGGCGAGCACGCCGTAGGTGACCAGCCGCAGATACCAGCTGTAATCACGCAGGCACTGGGCCCTTTGCTTCTGGCCGAAGGCATTGCCTCCAGGAGCCACGTAGTCAGGCTTGCGTTGGAAGAGTTGGCGTGCCGCCTCGTCCACGATTTTCTTTTCATTGTCTGTCAGCGACCTCACCACCGTGAGCCTCTCGGCTCCCCGGCTGAGGTACTCCACCATCGATCGCAGCTCGCCGCCACTGGGATAGCGCAGCTGATCATCTGCCTGGAGGATCAGATCCCGAACGACGCTCATCGCAGCGACCACATGCGCCTCTAACTGTATCGACTCAGCCGCTGAACCAGGCCATGGGCGGCAAAGGTGTAACGCCCCTTCGCACGACGTAGGGTGAAGGATTGGCCAGCGCGCTTGGAAAGCCTCACCACCGGCAACAGCGTGGCGGTGACCATCACCGGCCTCTCCCATGACGGCCAAGGAGTGGCCCGATTGGACGATCGGGTCCTTTTTGTGGCGGGTGCCCTGCCGGGGGAGCAGGTTCAGGTTCGGCTGACCCATAGGGCCAAGCGCCACTGGCTGGCGGAGCTTCAGGAGGTGAAGACCCCGGCTCCGGAGCGGCGCAAGCCCCCCTGCATCCTGGCCGACAACTGCGGTGGCTGCAGCCTGCAGCACTTTGAGGATCGGGGCCAGCAGCACTGGAAGCACCAGAAGGTGGTAGATGCCATGCGGCGAATTGCCCACCTGGATCAGCCCGTGGCCCCATTACTGGCCTCCGCCGATGGCCTGGGTTATCGCAATCGGGCCATCATCCCGCTGGAGCGCTGCGAAGACGGCCGACTGCGGGCGGGCTTCTACCGCAGGGGCAGCCACAGCATCGTCAATATGAACCACTGCCCGGTACTGGATCCGCGCCTAGATGGCCTGATCGCCCCTCTCAAGGCAGACCTGGAGGCAAGTGACTGGCCCGTTGACCGGGATTGCCGTGAGGGGGGTGGGCTGCGCCACTTGGCGCTTCGCATCGGCCACCACAGCGGCGAGCTGCTGATCACCTTGGTGAGCAGTCACGCCGATCTTGATGGGCTGGAGTTCCTGGCTGGCCAATGGCTGGGGCGCTGGCCGGAGCTGGTGGGGGTCTGCCTAAACCTCCAACCCCATCCCACCAACACCTTGATGGGAGAGGAGACCAGGGTGGTTGCCGGCCGGGGCTGGTTGCGGGAATCGTTCTGCAATCTCCAGTTGCGGATTGGGGCCGACACCTTTTTTCAGGTCCACACCCAGCAGGCTGAGCGGGTGGTGCCCCTGCTGTTATCGGCCCTGGCGGCCATCCCAGCCGGAGTGATGGTTGACGCCTACAGCGGCATTGGCACCTACAGCCTGCCGGTGGCCGCGACGGGCTGGCATGTCCACGGCATCGAGCTCAGCCAGGAGGCGGTGAATCAGGCAAAAACCAATGCCAGCGAAAATGGCCTTAGCGGTCGGGCTTCCTTTGAAACCGGTGTGGTGGCCCAATGTCTAGCGGAACACCTGGGCCACTGCGACGCCCTCTTCCTAGATCCCCCCCGCAAGGGGCTCGACCCTGTGACGATTGGGGCGATCCGGGAACATCCCCCTGCCCACTTGATCTATCTCAGCTGCGATCCGGCCACCCTGGCCCGCGACCTGGCCATGCTTGTGGCCGAGGGGCTCTACCAGTTGGAGTCGCTGCAGCCGCTCGATTTCTTCCCCCAAACCAGCCACGTAGAGACCTTGGCAGTGCTGAGGCGGTGATCAACAGCGCAACTGGGCCCCGAACTGGTTTTCTAGGGCGGTCTGAATGCCTGCATGGGCCAGGTCCACCTCCTCGTCGGTGAGGGTGCGCTTGGCATCGCGGTAACGCAGCCGGAATGCCTGACTGCATTGCCCACTTGCCAGCTGTTCACCCACGTAACGATCCACCAGTTCGGCTTGCTCCAGTAGGGGCTTGCCGGCCTTGCGGATCAGCTTGAGCAGGTCGGCTGCACAGACATCGGCCGCAACCACAACCGCCAGGTCCCGCTCCGATGCGGGCACGGTCGCAAAGGGCGCAAAGGCGGGCTGCCAGCGGTTGCGCCGGGTGGCTGCGGTCAGCAGAGCGTCCAGTTCCAACTCGAACACGTAGGTGCCCAGCGGTAGATCCAAATCCCCGGCCTGCTGGGGGTGCAGTTGGCCAAACCAGCCACCGGGGCGACCCTCGACGACCAGCTGGGCAGCCCGGCCCGGGTGGAGCAGGGGATGGCTGGCCAGGGGCCGATCTTCCGTGGGAATCGCCAGTGCCCCTAGGGCCTGCTGCAACACCCCCCTGGCCTGGTAATAGGTGGGCGGCTGGGCCTTGGCACTGGTGCTCCAGCGCTCTGAACGACGTTCACCGCAGATCACCCCCACCAGCAACTGCCGAGCGGAATGGTTCGCATCGGAGCTGAAAACCTGGCCGATTTCAAAGGCCCAAAAGCCTGATTGCCCGCTTTGACAGTTGCGGCGGGCAGCGGCAAGCAGCTCGCCATGGAGGTTGTCTCGCAGGTAGCCGTAGTCGGCCAGGAGAGGATTGGCCAGCGGAATGCGCCCAGGAGCCGCCGCCACCAGCGAGAGGCTGCAGGCCTCCTGCAACCCAGCAGCGCTCAAATGGCGCCTGAGCCGCCGCTCCGCCTGCTGGGCAGGATCGAGCCCACCGGGTTCGAGGGGGTCGGGCAGGTGGCAGGCGAATTGGTCGTAGCCGACCAGGCGGGCCACTTCCTCGATCAGGTCCACCTCCCGTTGCAGATCAATCGAACGGGCTGGGGGGACGCTCACCTGCCATCCCTCGCCGCTTTCGAGCTCCTCCATGCAGCAGCCCAAGGCGCTGAGGGTAGAAGTGATGCGTCCATCGCTGAGGTCAGCCCAGGAGCCTTCCTGCTGCACCGGCCCCAGCAGGTTGTGGAGGGCGTCTCGACGCAGCTCGATGGGCTGAAAAGGAACTTGGGGACGCTGGTGCAGCCAGCGCCCGGTGACCTGGGCGCCGCAGAGTTCCGTTAGGAGGGCAACGGCGCGGTCAGCAGCTGACAGGGTGTTTTCTGGTGGCAGACCTTTCTCAAAACGGCTGCTCGCCTCGGTGCGCAGCCCCACGCTCCGGGAGGAACGCCGCACGGCCTGGGGGGCAAACACGGCCGCTTCCAGCCAGATTGCTGTGGTGCCGCCATGGACGGCTGACTCCGCGCCGCCCATGACCCCGGCCAGGGCAATTGGCTTGTCTCCATAGGTCACCACCAGGGCCTCAGCGCTGAGCAGGTGCTGGGTGCCATCCAATCCGGTGAAAGGTTCACCGCTGCTGGCTTGACGCAAGCCCATGCTCTCGACCTGGGCCTGGCCTGGACCAGTTATGGAAGCAAGCCGCTGGGCGTCAAAGGCGTGCAGGGGTTGGCCGGTTTCGAGCATCACCAGATTGGTGATGTCGACCACATTGTTGATGGGACGGAGACCAGCCTTCTCCAGCCGCTGTTGCAGCCAGGGCGGGGAGGGGGCAACCACAAGGGAGTTGAGCCCGGTAATGCTGAACAGCCCCCCCTGCTCCATGGCGGCCCTGGTCGATTCGCCGACACCTAGCGGGGCGCTGGTTATGGGCTCGGCTAGGGCACCGAAGTGGGTTTGGCCGCCCACCAGGGCTGCCACTTCCCGGGCAATGCCCTGCATTGACATTCCATCGGGCCTGTTGGCGGTGATCGCCAGCTCCAACACCTGGTCGTCCAGACCCAGGCTGGGCCCCACCGGTGTGCCCAAAGACGGCAGGTCCGCCACCAGATCATCGAGGATGGCAATGCCATCGGCTTCGGCCGGCAGTCCAAGTTCGGCGAGGGAGCAGATCATGCCGCTGCTGGCCACCCCGCGAAGCTCGGCCGGCTTGATTGTGAGCTTGACGGCAGGCAGGGTTGCCCCGACGAGGGCAACTGGCACGTGGATCCCTGCCCGCACGTTGGGCGCACCGCAGACGATTTGAAGGGGTTCACTGGATCCCACGTCCACTTGACAGACGCTGAGTTTGTCGGCGTTGGGATGGGCCTGGCGATCGCGCACAAAACCCACTACCACCCCTTCGGCACGGGCAGAGAGGTCTTCGATGGCGTCCACCTCAAAGCCTGCCAGCGAGAGCCGCTCAGCAAGGGCATCTGCGACAAGAGTCTGGCCAGGGGCGCTCACCAGCTCCTGCAACCACTGGAGCGAGACGCGCATTAAGCCGTTGCTTCAAGTAGGTCGATCCTAGGGATCGGTCGGGGAGGGGTACAGCGGGCAGGTAGAGTGGGTCCTTGTCCTTTCGCATCGCATTAGCGGCGCAACGTCCTTCATGGCTAAAAACAAGGGCGTCCGGATCGTGATCACTCTTGAGTGCACTGAATGCCGGTCCAACCCCGCCAAGCGTTCTCCAGGTGTGTCCCGCTACACCACCGAGAAGAACCGTCGTAACACCACCGAACGGCTGGAACTGAAGAAGTTCTGCACCCACTGCAACGCCACCACGGTGCACAAGGAAATCAAGTGAGTGCTTGACGCACTTCCGATTCTCGTCACCTGCCGTTCTCCCCAACCATGTCCAGTTCCTTCTTCAAAAAACGCCTTTCGCCGATCAAGCCGGGCGATCCCATCGATTACAAAGATGTGGATCTACTCAAGAAATTCATCACCGAAAGGGGCAAAATCCTGCCCCGCCGGCTCACAGGCCTCACCGCCAAGCAGCAGCGCGACCTCACTAACGCTGTCAAGCGGGCCCGGATCGTGGCCCTGCTGCCATTCGTGAATCCAGAGGGCTGATTCGCTGGCCTCCCCAACCCTCCACGACGGCGACCTGGTCGGCGTGCTGGAGTCCCACGCAGCCCAGCTGGCCGTCGTGGAGAGCCTGCAGGGCAGCAAGGCCCGCCTGAGGGTTGGCTTCGAGGCCAAATCCCAGCTGTTGCCGCAACGCCAGCTGGAGCTGCTCTGCCCCCTGCGCGGTGCAACTGCCCCGCCCCTGCGGCTTGGGGCAGAGCCCTGGGCCCTGAATCCGGCGGCCATCGAACGAGCCCGTCCCGAGCGTCGCGCCTGGGGCGCAGCCTGGCTCCTGCTGCTGGAATCGGATGAGACTATCGGGATAGGCGATTTCACCGACCTGGTGTGCGGTGGTGCTGGGCCTGCCCAGGTAGCGGCCTGCTGGCTGGCCCTGGTGGGAGGCCAGAGCTGGTTTCGCTTGCGCCAGGGGCAGATTGAACCCCGCAGTGGTGCGGAGTTGCGCAACCTGCGCCGTGATCGGCGCCGCAAGGCCCTGATCGAGCAGCAGGAGCGGGCCTGGCTGGAGCTGCTGCGCCGCCGCCAGCCGCCTGGACCGGGCCTCAACCCAGACCATCGCCAGCGCCTGGAGCTGCTCAAACAGCTGGCCGGCGGTAGCATTGAGCTCAGCGAACTGGCTGCCCCCCTGCGCCAGAGCCTCACGGCCCTGCACCTGGGCAGCGATCACGGCGCCCTGCGCCATCTGCTGGTCGAGATGGAGCAGTGGGATCCCCACCAGTTGCTCTCCATGGCGGGGACCCCCTGGAGCAGCGGCTTCAGCACTGCCCAAGAAGCTGAGGCCAGCCGCCTGCTTGCCCTTCACCTAGACCCCCTGCCCAGCGATGGGGCCCGCCTGGATCTCAGCGGCCAGCGCTGCGTCACCATCGACGACGACGACACGCGCGACATCGACGATGGCCTGGGCCTGGAGCGCCGCAACGACGGCAGCCTGCGCCTCTGGATCCATGTGGCAGATCCCGACCGGCTGATCGAGGCCGGCTCGCTGCTCGATCTCGAGGCCTGCCGCCGCGGCAGCAGCCTCTACCTGGCACGCGGCAACCAGCCGATGTTTCCGGAGGCCCTCTCCACCGGCCCCTTGAGCCTGCGCCAGGGAGTGCGCTCGGCCGCCTGGAGCACCTGGGTAGAGCTCGACGACGACGGAGCCATCGCGGCCTATGGGATTACGCGCAGCTGGGTGAAACCCACCTTCAGGCTCAGCTACGCCGATGCCGACGAGCTGATTGAGCTGGCCCCCCCCCAGGAGCCAGACCTGGCCGATCTCGAACGGCTCCTAGAACGGCGCCGGGCCTGGCGGCTAGGCCAGGGAGCCCTGCTGCTTGACCTGCCTGAAGGCCGCATTCGCTGTCGCGACGGCGAGCCGGTGCTGGAGGTCAGCGAAGTTTGCCCATCACGCCAGCTGGTGGCCGAGGCGATGGTGCTCGCCGGGGCCGTCGCCGCCCGCTTCGGCATCGAGCAGGGCCTGGCCCTGCCCTATCGCAGCCAGCCGCCGGCAGACCTGCCACCGGCCGCTGAGCTCCAGGCCCTGCCCCAGGGGGCCGCGCGCTTCGCCGCTATCAAGCGCTGCCTCAGCCGTGGGCTGATGGGCACCCAGCCGGCCCCCCACTTCAGCCTGGGACTGCCGGCCTATGTGCAGGCCACCTCCCCGATTCGCCGCTACGGCGATCTGGTGGTGCAGCGCCAAATCGGTGCCCAGCTCAGCGGCGGGCCGGTGCTCGACGAGCCGGAGGTACGGGCCCTGATCGAGCAGTTTGATTGTGCCGTCCGCGAAGGCATCGGCATATCCCGCGAAGATCAGCGCCACTGGCAGCAGGTGTGGTTTGAAACCCACCGCAATGGCCAGTGGCAAGCGGAGTTTCTGCGCTGGCTGCGGCCCCAGGACCGGCTGGGCCTGGTGCGCATCGACGAACTGGCAATGGATCTGGCCGCGGATTGTCCCCAGGGTGCCCAACCCGGTGCAGCGCTGCTGCTGCGGGTGCAGCAGGTGGATTCGCTGCGGGACCAGCTGCGGCTGGTGGCAGCTTCCGGTTGAGCCCTGCTGGGTCCCTCAAGCCAGCCGCGACACCCGCAGCCACGGCCCCCAGGGATTGCAGCAGCCGATCAGGGCCACCAGCTGGCCGCTTTGCTGGGCCGCCAGCCAATGGTGCATGGCGGGTTCCAGGGTGATCAACTGCCAGTCGCCTAAGCCGTCCTTGCGCAGCAGCCGGTAACCACCCTCACCGTCGCATCGCAACTCGCCCTCAAGCAGCTGCTCAGCCGGCTCGGCAGGAGCGACCGCAGGATCGAGGCGGGCGGGCCAGCCCTGCAGGCTGCCGCCTGCGCCCAGCAGGGCCGGATCCTGCAAGGCGGCCCGCTGGCGGGCCGCCCAATCCGGATGGTGCCAGGGGGTGTCCCACAGGGGCATCGGCCCGGCCGGGGCGAGGGCGTCACCGATCAGGGTCTCCTGCAGCAGCCGAGGCGCCAAATCTGCCGGCAGGCAGCCAATCCGGATACAGAGCGCTGCTGCCGCACCAGCTGCCTGGCCCGTATTGAGGATCAGGGGCTGGAGGCGGGTGGCGCCGTTGGCCATGTGACTAGTGCTGGTGCCCTTATCGGCCGCCAACAGGTTGTCGACCCCGGCGCTTACCAGGGCACCGAAGGGAATGGTGAAGGGCGTGCCGCTCCAGCGGCCACCCCAACGGCAACTCTTGGGGGCCAGAGGCCAATCGGGCCCGGGATAGTGGTGATCGTTGGCGTAGTTGCCCACGGCGATTGCACTGAGCTGGCCGTCATCGTCCCTGCTGGGGGCGGCAATCGACGCACCGGCAGCCTGGGGCAGCAGGTCCTGTTCGCGCACCAACTCCCGACCCACCAGGCGACGGCCCTCTCGCCAGTAGGGCATCAGGGCTAGGGCCTCCGCACCGCTGAGCTGGCCATCTTTGGCGCCATGGCTGGGGAAGCAGGCTGCCGCCCGCAGCCAACCGCCGCTGGCCGTATGCAGCGCCGCTGCAAAAGCCTGGCTATGGGCCCGCATTGCCCCGTACACGGCCTGTCGACGCTGCGGATCGGGACCAAACAGCTCGCCGACTCCTTCATGCCAGTCATTGCCGTGCAGCGGCCAATTCAGCATCACCAAACCACCCGGCAGACGCCCGTAGGTAATCGTGCGCTCGAGGCCGAAGGTGGCGGCGGCATCGGTGAATGGGGCTGGCAGGAGCGGATGGGGCCCGGCGCTATCGGGCCCTGGTGGTCTGTCAGCAGCCAGCTGGCCCATCACCACCCAGGTGGGCGACTGCACCGGCTGCTGGCGGAAAAACGGCTCCGTCTCGAGCCGCTGACGGGTGGGGGCACTGGGTTCCCCCCACTGTTCCTGGGCTTCCCAGCCAAAGCGAAAGGGAGCGTCCGCCAGCGCAAAGGTGTCGCCGCGATCGCTGCCGTCGATCAGCAGTTGCAGATCGAGCCTGATGGTGCGCTCGCCGCGGCAGAGCTCCAGGGACTCGATTCGGGCGCCCCGCCGCCGGATCGCCGCCAGGGTGGTCGATGGCCACCAGCGCAGCCTGGGTTCGGCCCGGCACCAGTCACGCAGAACCGCCTCGGCCGTGGCGGGCCGGTAGCCGAAGCAACTCACCCAGTTGTGATCCAGCCCTCCCGGCTCCCGCCGCTGCAACTCGCGCAGAAAGGCTCCCCAGAGCCCGGTCTGCCAGGGGCTGAGCTCGTTGCCATCGGGGCAGCAGACCCCGGCGGCGCTCACCATGCCGCCGAGCCAGGCCCCTGGGGTGAGCAGCAGGGTGTCTGCCCCCCCCCGGGCGGCCTGCAGGGCTGCAGCTACGCCGCCCGTTCCCCCGCCCCAAACCACCACATCAACCTGCTCGTGGGCGATCGCCATGGCTGCCGGGCAAGGGCTCAGTGCAGCCCAGCGTGGCAGGGTGGGGTACATGGCTTTCACCCTCACTACCCCCCTCTATTACGTCAACGATCGCGCCCACTTAGGCAGCGCGTACACCACGTTGGCGTGCGATGCGATCGCTCGCTTTCAGCGCTTGAGAGGGGAGCAGGTTGTGTTCATCACCGGCTGCGATGAGCACGGCCAGAAGATCCAGCGCACCGCTGAAGCCTCCGGGCTCAGTCCCCAGGCCCACTGCGATGCCATCAGCGCCGGCTACCGCGATCTCTGGAGCCGCTGGCAGATCAGTCACGACAGCTTCATCCGCACCACCAGCCCCCAGCATCAGCAGTTGGTGCGACAATTCTTTGCCCGGGTGGAGGCAAATGGCGATGTGGTGGAGGGGCGCCAGCAGGGCTGGTATTGCGTCGCCTGTGAGGAGTTCAAGGACGACGCCCCGGGCAGCCAGGACCCGGAATGCAGCATTCACCGCAAACCCCTGGAATGGCGCGACGAGGTCAATCTCTTCTTCCGGCTCTCCCGCTATCAGGCCGAGGTAGAGGCCCTGATCCAGAGGCCGGGTTTCATCCTGCCGGCCACTCGCCAGAAGGAGGTGGAAAATTTTGTTAACCAGGGGCTGCGCGATTTCTCGATCTCCCGGCTGGACCTCCCTTGGGGGATCCCGGTACCCGGCCACCCAGGCCACACTTTTTATGTGTGGTTTGATGCCCTATTGGGCTATCTCACCGCCCTGCTTGATCCAGACAAGCCGGCCCAGCTGGAGCAGGTACTCGAGCGGGGTTGGCCCGCCCAGCTGCACGTCATCGGCAAGGACATCTTGCGATTTCACGCTGTGTACTGGCCCGCCATGTTGCTTTCGGCAGGACTGCCGCTGCCGGAGCGGGTTTTTGGCCACGGCTTCCTCACCCGGGAAGGCCAGAAAATGGGTAAGTCGCTTGGCAACGTGCTCGATCCGGAGGTGTTGCTGGAGCGGTGCGGCAGGGATGCGGTGCGCTGGTATCTGCTGCGGGACATTGCCTTCGGCGACGATGGCGATTTCCAGCAACAGCGCTTCGTCGACCTGGTCAACAACGATCTCGCCAATACGATCGGCAACCTGCTCAACCGCACCTCATCGATGGCACGGCGCTGGTTTGCCGATGCGGTGCCCCCGGCCGGTGAGGCCGCTGCAGCAAGCCATCCCCTGGCCCTTGTCGCCCTTGAGACGGCAAGCAAATTCAACGAAGCACTTACAACGCTGGATTTTCGTGGGGCGGCGGAAGCCAGCCTGCAGCTAGCCATATCCGCCAACGGCTATCTCAACGACCAGGCCCCCTGGCAGCGGATGAAGCACGACGACCAGCGGGACCAGGTGGGATCAGACCTCTACGCGGTGCTGGAAGCCAGCCGCTGGCTGGCGGTGTTGCTGGCCCCGATCGTGCCCGATCTCTCCAGCCGCATGTTGGTGCAACTCGGCCAGCAGCCCTTCAACAGCGATGCGCCAAAGGAGGCTGGCCCTCCCTCTGACCAGACCTCTGGCGAGCCCCTCCAGTCCCCCTGGCTTGCGGCCCAGCAGTGGGGGGTTCTTCAGCCTGGTCTAGCCCTGCCCGAGCCCGAGCCTGTGATGCGGCGGCTCGAGCTGGATTCACCCCTGTGATGGGGCGTTCAGCTGGCAAGCCTGGTTCAGCCCCATGGGCCAGGCCCCTCCTGCTCCTTGCCATGGGCAGTGCGGCCCTGCCCCTGCTGTTGCTCGGCTGTCGACCACAGGACGCTAAGGAGGAGCCTCCCCAGCCCTTTGTGTTTCGCTCCCTAAACCTGCGCCAGAAGGGCACCGATGGGCTGCCCCTCTGGGAGTTGAGCAGTCCGGAAGCCCGCTATGACCTCGGCCGCAGGGTGGCCCAGGCCCGTGATCTCAGCGGCACGATCTATGCCAAGGGCCAGCCCGCCTATCGCCTCAAGGCAACCAGCGGCACGGTGATCAATGACGGCGAAGTAGTGCAGCTCGAAGGCCTGACCAGGTTGGTCAAGCTGGGGCCCAAACCCCTGCTGATTACAGCCCAGAGGCTGCGCTGGTACCCGCGCCAGGAGCGCATGGTGATTGATCACAGCCCCCAGGCCAGCCAGGGGGATCTGCGCCTGAGCTCGAAGCGTGCCCTGGTGTTGTTGCAGCAGGAAAAACTGGAACTGCGCGGCAAACCCGTGCTGGAACGCAGCGGCAGCGACCAGCTGAAACTGGCCCTGAAGGCTGTCGACTGGTATGCCCGCACGGGCCAATTGGTGGGCATGGGCCCGGTTCGGGGGGAGCGGCGCCTCCCGGCCAACGTCGTACAGACCCTCACGGCGCCACGCCTCAGCGGCAATTCCCTTACGCGGGTGATTGATCTGGCTGCCCCCGTGCAACTGCTCGACCCGAGCCGCAAGGCCCGCCTCGATGCCAGCGACACCCGCATTGAAATGGCCCTTGAGCGCATCAGCAGTCCCCACCCCTTCACCGCCCAACTCGACCAGTCCCGCTTGAGCGGCCAGGGCTTTGAGGTGTTGGGACGCAGCCACACCGTGCTGATTCCCCAGGCCTGCCGGATCCAGCAGCCCGGAGATTCCCTGGAGGCAAACAGGTGCAGCTGGAACTGGCAGACCAACGAGGTTGCCGCCGATGGGGGCGTGGTGTTGCGCCGCCAGAGCCTCAACCAGATCACCCGAGGCGAGCGGCTCACGGGTCTGCTGAGCAAGGAGGGACGAGCCGAATTCAGCAATCCGGGAAATCGGGTGCTGAGTCAGGTGAAGGTGCCACCCCGGTCTGGATCGGGGCCCCGTCGATCGGCCAAACCCCCTCCATTCGCCCCGTAAGGCGGCGGGCCCAGCCCTCCAGCCAGCTGAGGTCGCTGCGACTGAAGCAGCGCGGCGACCAGCCCCCGAGCACCACCAGACCCTGGGAGCCAAACGGTTGGACCACCACGGCCGGCAAACCGGGGCTCAGGCGCTCAAATTCGGAACGCCCCGGATAGAGCCGCAGATCCACTAGGGAGACGACCCTGCCCCTGCTTTGGGCAAGCTCACAGGTCGCTCCGGGCACAAATGCGGTTTCTGCCAGCAGGCCCCGACGCAGCAGACAACGTCCTTGCCAGAACACGACAACCACCGCTGCGGCGCTGGCGGTGAGCAGCATCTGGCTACCCCAGCCCAGCTCCTCGGCCAGCTCGGCGGGAAGTCCAGCGGCCAGCTCCAACCCCTGGCTGCCCTGGAGCTCCACCCGGGCCGCCGCCTCAGGGACCGCCCGGGTCCACACCACCCCCACCAGCATCAAACCCACGGCCAGCATGCTGGCGAGAACGGCTGCCCTCTCCAGGGCCGGATCAATCGAGGCGGCGGTGGTCTGGTTGAGCACCACCAATGCCAGAGCCAGCCCACCTGAGCAAAGACAGATCCGCGCGGGGATGGAGGCGGTCATGTCCACACAGCAGGAGGCGACAACAGGGCCAGCTAGGGGCAAACTAGGGCGAAGCGTGGCCTCTTCCGTTGCTGCATTCTTCGCAACCGAGCCGTTGGCTCCCCCTCCTGGGTCTGCTTGCTGCCCTGACCGGCAGCCTGCTCAGCCTGTTGTTCGCCACACCGGCCCTGGCCGTTTCAGCCAGCGACCTCCCCGCTGCTCCGCCCCAGGAGAGGGTCCTGGATTCGGCTGGGGTGCTCAGCCGCTCAGCCGTCGCTGAACTCGGCAGAACCCTGGAACGATTCAGCCCAGACCGGGTCGATGCCCACCTGGTCACGGTGAGTCGACTTGATTACGGCCTCAGCCTCCCCCAGCTCGGAGCCCAGATCGTTGAGACGTGGCAGCAGGCGGCAGATGCACCGAACCAGCTGTTGTTCTTGATCGACAGCCAGACCAACAGCGCCACAGTGGCCGCCTCGCCTGAACTCGGCGGCCAACTGGATCCGAACCTGCTGCGCAGCACTGGCCGCACCACCATGACCCTGCCGATCCGGGAAGGCGGGCGTTACCGCCAGGGCAGTCTCGATGCGATGAATCGCCTGCTCAGCGTGCTTGAGGCTGGCCTCGATCCGGGTGAGCCTGTCCTGACAGAGGTTGTCAGCCAACCCACCAATATCCCAACCAAGGAGGAAACTGCCTCCAGCAACGCCTACACCTGGATTGTTGTCCTACTGGTGGTAGGAACCCTGGTGCCGATGCTCACCTGGTGGGTTTTCTCGCGCTGAACCGATGGCACTCACCGATTGGATGGGAAGCTTCGGGCGCGCCCAGGCCCTAGACCTCAGCAACGATCTGGAGCGGGGTTACGAAGCTGCCCTGTTGATTCAGAGCATCGAACTGGAGCACTACAACGATCGCCCTGTCAGGCCTGAGCTCGACCTGCGCATCCCCCGGGCCTCCCAGGCCCAGTTGCTACGGCGTTTTCGGGCGGCCCTGGAGGTCTGCCGCCAGACCCTGGCCAGCCTGGAATCCCACCGGGGTGAAATCGCCGGTCAGGAAGTTCGCCAACTTCAGTTGATCCAAACGGTGGTCGCTCGCTACAGCGATAGGCGAGACCCCCTGCCCACGATCAGCCGCTCGCCGGAGGTTTTACCGCGCAGCCTGATTGGCGTGGTTGACCAGGTCAGGCGCCAGCTGGACCCGGAAGCGGAAGCCAACGTGGTGGCAGGTTTTCGCCGCCGCCGCGATTCCACCCTGGTCTCGCTGCGCATCCTTCTGCTCTTAATTCTGGTCCCCGTGCTGGTGCAGCAGGTCAGTCGCACCTACGTGATTTCGCCCCTGGTTGATCGATTTGCCCCAGACAACGCTTTCCTCACCTACCCCAAACCAAAGCTGGAGGAACAGGCGGTCGAGAAATTGCGCGTCTTCCAGGCCGAAATTGAGTTTGATGCCCTGCTTAAGGGCAAACCCCTACCCAGCCGTGAGGAGCTGCAAACCCAACTTGCCCTGAAGGCAGATGAACTGAAGGAGGAGGCAGATCTACAGAGCACCCACGCCATCAAGAACGTGCTCTCCGATCTGGGCGGCCTGGTGGGTTTTGTGCTGGTCTGCCTTTTCGGCCAGCGGGATATCCAGGTGCTGAGGGGCTTTCTCGATGAACTGATTTATGGCCTCAGTGACAGCGCCAAGGCCTTCGCGATCATCCTTGCAACCGACATCTTTGTGGGCTTTCACAGTCCGGAAGGCTGGACTGTGTTGCTCGACGGGCTCGCACACCATCTCGGCCTACCGGCCAGGGAAAATTTCATCATGCTGTTTATTGCCACCTTTCCGGTGGTACTGGCCACGGTCTTCAAGTATTGGATCTTCCGCTACCTCAACCGTGTTTCGCCCTCGTCGGTGGCAACCCTGCGCAATATGAATGGTGGAGGCTGAGGCCCTGCTGGGCTGCCATCTGGTCCTCGGACCTGCCCGCAGTGGCAAAAGTCGCTGGGCCGAATATCTGGCCCTCCGCTCAGGTCTGGCGGTTACCTACCTGGCCACCGGACCTGGTGCCTCAGCTGCAGACCCTGCCTGGATGGCCCGGGTCCTGGCCCATCGCCAACGCCGCCCGCAGAGCTGGAGCACCAGGGAGGTGGGGGCAGCCCTGCCCGAGGGCCTGGCCAGCCTGAGCCCCCCGGGGCTGGCCCTGGTGGACTCCCTGGGCACCTGGGTGGCGGCCGGCCTCGAGCTTGACGCCATTGACTGGCAGCAGCGCTGCTCCAACCTCTACGACTGCCTGCTTGCCCTGCCCATACCGGCCGTGCTGGTCAGTGAGCAGACCGGTTGGGGGGTGGTGCCGCCAACGGCCATTGGCGGCCTGTTTCGAGATCGGCTTGGCAGCCTGGAACAGCAACTGGCGCCCCTGTGCAGCGGCCTGTGGCTGGTGATCGCCGGCCGGGCCCTCGACCTCCGCAGCCATAGCCTTGCCGTTCCAGAGATCTGAGGGCAGTAGGGGCAAATCCATGCCGCGCATAGTTCTGTACCAGCCCCAGATCCCACCCAACACAGGCAACGTGGCTCGCACCTGTGCCGCCACAGACACCGAGCTGCACCTGGTGGAACCCCTGGGCTTCCAGATCGACGATCGCCAGCTCAAGCGAGCTGGCCTGGACTATTGGCCCCTGGTAAGCCTGGTGCGCCACGGGAGCTGGGACGCTTTTCTGAACCATCGCAGCAGCAGGGGCGGCCGGCTCATCGCCCTCAGCAGTCACGGGGGCGCTTCCTACTGCGACTGGCTGTTTAGCCCTGAAGACTGGCTGTTGTTCGGCCGCGAGAGCGACGGCCTGCCCGCCGCCGTCCTCAGCGGCGCCGACGCCACCCTCGCCATTCCGATGGCCCGAGCCGCCCGGGCGGCCCAGCCAGGGGTGCGCAGCCTGAACCTCTCGGTGGCGGTGGGGGTGGTGTTGTTCGAAGCTCTGCGTCAACAGGATTTGCTGACCTTGCCGGGATCGCCAACCAGCACAGGGATCACGGCTGCTCGCTGAGGGGGCTACTGCCCAGTCCCCTTGTGCCCCCGAGCTTCGTCCGCTAACTTCTGGCCGACTTGTGGGTGCTGGCTTCTCCACAAGCCCTATCCAACGGAGAAATCTGGATGAAGCCTTTGAATTTTTGTCTGAGAATCCTGATTCCCTGCGCCGCAGCTGTGCCTGCGGTGGTGATGGCACTGGCTCCTGACGAAATTCAAGGTGGCTCCATCGACGCCCTGGTGGCGGCCCTGCCTGCCCCGAGCAGCGACCGAATTTGGGTCAAGGTGCGCGAGTCGATCAGCGTCGAGGAGCTCTCAGGCTCCCTGAAAGTCGACGAAGAGCGGCTGGCCAAGCTCAATGACGTCGATGAAGACCACAGCTTCCTCCGCGGTGACTGGCTGGTGCTACCGAGCCAGCAGGCCCGGCAGATCAAGCAGTTGGCCTCGATTGACACCAGTGACCTGCGTCGCAGCCCACCCCTCCATTCCCTGCCACCGGTCCAGGAGGGGGCAGCGGTGCGCTTCGGGGACACCCTGGCCAAAATTGCCCATCGCTACGGCCTAACCCTGCATGAGTTGCTACGGCTCAACCCGGGTCTGGAGACGGCCCGGCTGGTGGTGGGCAGCCAGGTTCGCCTGGCCCAATCTGCTCCGGGTCGCACCCGGATGGTGTTGGGGCTCAAGCCCACAACCAGTGGCGGCGTCAGCTGGCCTGAGTTGCCCGGCTTCGAAGGACTTACCAAGCCCTTTGATGGCCCCAGCTCTGCCCAAGGCTGGATATGGCCCACCAAGGGGGTGTTCAGTTCCGGCTACGGCTGGCGGTGGGGCCGGATGCACAAGGGAATCGATGTGGCCAACAACGTCGGCACGCCAATCGTGGCAGCCAAGGCCGGGCGGGTTGTGTTTTCGGGTTGGCACGATGGCGGCTATGGCTACCTGGTCACCCTGGCCCATGCGGATGGAAGCCGTTCCCTCTACGCCCACAACAGCCGCCTGATGGTTCAGGTGGGCCAGGAAGTGGATCAGGGTTCTGTCATCTCCCAGATGGGCAGCACCGGCCGCAGCACCGGACCCCACCTCCACTTCGAAATCCATCCAGCCAGCTCTGGGGCGGTCAATCCGCTGCAGATGCTGCCGCCCCGCGCCTGAGCTAAGCCGGCATCAGGGCCTGATAAAATCCATCTACCGCGGCTCGGTAGCTCAGCTGGTTAGAGCGTGGGATTCATAACCCCAAGGTCGGGAGTTCAAGTCTCCCCCGAGCCATAGTTTGCTGCCCCGCTCTGGCGGGGTTTTTTATGGGCTCCGGATCCCAGCGGGGCTCAGCGCAGTTCGACGCCGTTGAGTCGTCCGCGCAAGGAGGCCGAATCCGGGCTCTCCTGCTGCGGGGCAGCAAGAGCTGGCTGCGCTGAGGCCGGCGGCTGGCCTGAACCGCCGCGCCGGGACCTGCCGTAGCCCTGGGAGCGCCCCTCAATGGCCCGTATCAACGACTTGCTGCGATTCACCTCGCCGATGCTTTGGCCGTCCTTGGGACGGACCAGGGGGTTTGCTTTCAGCTCGGAGCGCAGCTGGCTGAGCAGGCGGAAGTGGCCTGTGGTGTTGTATTTGCGCAATACAGTCGGCTCCCAGCCCATGCCGTCTTTTCCTGAATGGGTTATTTACTTAGCCTATGGTGACGCCGGGCAGGGAAGCTGTGATAAATTGTTGAGCAACCAACTGGTAGTCGATCCGACTTTGCCTAAAGCTCCGTCGCCGGGGCAGGAATGGTCTTCGACAAGCCCGGTTGATCCCCCTTTGCCACCCATTCAGCATGTCCAGGCTCGTTGGCCTCCAGGCACCCGACTTCAGCGCCACTGCCGTGGTGGATCAGGAGTTTAAGGAGATCACCCTGTCTCACTACCGCGGCAAATTCGTGGTGCTGTTCTTCTATCCCCTGGATTTCACCTTCGTCTGCCCCACCGAGATCACGGCCTTCTCAGATCGCTACAGCGATTTCTCCAGCCGCAATTGTGAGGTGCTTGGCGTGTCGGTAGACAGTCAGTTCAGCCACCTGGCCTGGGTCCAGACCGACCGCAAAAATGGCGGCTTGGGCGACATCGCCTACCCGCTGCTTGCCGATCTCAAGAAGGACATCGCCCGGGCCTATGAGGTACTCGATGAGGAAGCCGGCGTGGCGCTCCGCGGCCTTTTCATCATCGATCCCGATGGTGTGATCATGCAGAGCACCATCAACAACCTGCCCGTGGGCCGCAGCGTCGACGAAACCCTGCGCCTGCTTCAGGCCTTCCAGCACATTCGCAGCAACCCAGACGAGGTCTGCCCCGCCAACTGGACCCCCGGGGACAAGACGATGAATCCAGACCCTATCAAGAGCAAGGAGTTTTTCGCCGCCGTCAACTGACCCAGGCCCTCAGGCTCGTCAACAGGCGCTGGCCATCTAGGCCGCCGGTGCTGGGATCCGCCGCCCTCTCAGGGTGGGGCATCAATCCCAGCACATTTCCCTGGGCATTGGTGATGCCAGCCACATCCCCCACCGAACCATTTGGATTACTGGCGTAGCGCAGTACCAGCTGACCATTGGCTTCTAGGGCAGCTAGCTGGTCTGGCTCACACTGGTAGCGGCCCTCCCCATGGGCTATCGGTAGGACAATCCGCTCCCCCTCCCCGTAGGCCCCAAGCCAGCCGCAATTGCCTGGGTGGACCAGCAGGGGTGCAGGTTCACAGATGAAATGGAGGCGGGCGTTGCGGGTGAGCGCTCCAGGCAGCAGGCCCATTTCCGTCAGCACCTGGAAGCCGTTGCAAATTCCGAGCACGGGCCCGCCAGCGGCGGCGAATTCCCGCACGGCTGCAAGCAGGGGCGCAAAGCGGGCGATGGCCCCGCAACGCAAGTAGTCGCCATAGCTGAATCCACCTGGGATCACCACGGCGTCGACATCGCCCAGGTCTGCCTGCCCATGCCAGAGGAAGCGGGTTGGCAGGCCCAGGCAACCCTCCAGGGCCCAGCGCACGTCCCGGTCACAGTTGGACCCGGGGAAGACCACGATCCCGATGCTCATGCGGGCCGCTCCCCGCCATCTTCCAGCAGTTCCAGAGACCAGTTCTCAATCACGGGGTTGGCAAACAGGCGATCGCTGAGCAATTCCAGCTGGCTTTGGGCCGTGGCGCGGTCGTCTGCCTCGAGTTCCAGATCAATGGCCTTGCCGATGCGCAATTTGCGCAGGCCGCCAACCCCAAGGCGCGCCGCCGCAGCCCTGGTGGCTTCGCCCGCCGGGTCAAGCACCGATGGCCTGAGGGATACCTGAACACGGGCGCGAAAGAGGGGCACCAGAAGAGCTGGAGGTTTGTTAAATCTTGCCAGCTCGATGGTCCCCTTTCGCCGCCCCTGGCCAACTTGGAGGAAGACCCTCCCTAAAGGGCCGTGCCCCAGCTTGAACTTCCCAGTGGAATGGCGGCAAGAAAAGCCGCGTCAAGCAAGCGACTGCTGGTGCAGAGAGTTGTGCAAACAGGTGTGCAGGCAGGTTTGCGGGCGAGTGTGGCGATTGGGCTGGCGCCTTGGCTGGCTGGGTCTGCCCGCGGCCCTTGCCGCCGAGCCCGTGCCCCTGCGCTGTCGCCTGGGAGATGGGCCCTGGCAAACCTGCACCATGGTCGTGGAGAGTCCCGGCGAACGCTGGGAAATTCGGGTGGCGGGGAGCCGGATTAGCTTTCGCCACGACGGCGGCGGCACCGTCACGATGAACAATCCGCCAGATGGTCCCCCGAGCAAGCTGACCAGGGGTAGGGGCTGGATTCCGGTGCAAACCAGCTGGATTGCTGGGCCGGCCCTCTGTTGGAACGGGGTTTGCGCCCAGGGCGACATTCCCCTCGATTGAGCTGGCTTCGCTCCTCAGGGCGGTGTAACCCCCTCCAGCAGCAATGCTTCGATGGCTGGGCGATTGAGTTGGAAGCCCAGAAACACCAACTCCAGCCCTGGTAATCGGCCCGGCTGAGCGGCCTGGGAGCCTTGGGCCCCAGCTTCATACCAGCACTCCAGGCGGGCGCCCACGGCCTGGATCTGCAGGGGACGGGCCTTGCCGGGGCTCCACAGCAGGCCCTTGACCCTGATCAGTCCAGGCTGGAGCAGCAGGTGGTGCAACTTCTCTTCCAGGGCCGGGCGCTCAAATATTCCGCCTAGCTGCAGGGCCACCGATTCAATTGCAACGTGAGTGTGGTCATGCTCGTGGGTGTGGTCATGGCCCTCTCCAGCTGCTGGGCTGCTGGCCCTGGCCATGCCCAAAACCAGTTCGGGAGACACCTCCCCCCGCCCCATCGGAACCACGGCAGCGCCGGGGCGGAGACGGGGGGCCAGCTGCCGTTCCACCCCCTCAAGGGCGTCCTTGGAGAGACAGTCCGCCCTGCTGATCAAAACCAGATCGGCCGCTTCCAGCTGTTCGCCAAAGAGTTCATCAATATCACTGGCGTGGTCCAGGCTGGGATCAAGGAGGCGCTGGGCCTCCAGGGCGGCCGGGTTGGCCACCAACGCGCCAGCGGCCAGGGCCTCGCCATCGACGACGGCCACTACCCCGTTGAGCATGATCCGGGTACGGATCTCGGGCCAATTCAGGGCCGCGATCAGTGGTTCTGGCAGGGCTAGACCACTGGTTTCCACCACGATGCCGTCAAGGCTGTCAGCCCGCTCGAGAAGCCGTTCCATGGTGGGCAGGAACTCGTCTTGAACCGTGCAGCAGAGGCAGCCGTTGGCCAGTTCCACCAGCCTGGAATCGAGCTCCTCATCAGGACAAAAGCCACAGCTGCGCAGGAGGGCCCCATCGATGCCCACCTCCCCGAACTCATTGACCAGCACGGCCAGCCGCTGGCCGCCATTGAGGAGAAGGTGGCGCAGCAGGGTCGTTTTGCCAGCGCCCAAAAAGCCAGTCACCACGGTGACGGGAAGGCGTTTTGTTAAGGCCTGCATTTCAGGCTGCCCAGGCTGAGAAAGCCCAGGTGGTTCCGCAGGCGGTCAGGGCCAGGGCCAGCCAACGCAGATTCGCCGGCGAGAGGCGCTTGGCGAGCGGGCGCAGCAACCAGAGGGCAACCAGCAGCAGGCTGCCCTGGCTGAGCAGCAGTCCGGCCCCATAGGCAGCCACCGGCATGGTTGACCAGCCGAACACCGGCACACTCAGCACGTAGCCATGCAGGGCCATTGCAGGCAACAGCAACACCGGGGGTAGGCGGCGCAGCAGCACCAGGGCCTCCACAACCAGGGTGCAGGCCACCAGCGCCTCGGCCCCCGGCAGGCCAGGCCAGGCCAGGCCTGCTGCCCCACCAAGCAAACCAACCAGGAGCAAACCCAGGGCCCAGCTCCAACGACGCTGCAGAGCCACCAGGGAGAGTGCCAGCAGGAAAACCAGGTGATCTGGGCCCAGCAGGGGGTGGGCCAGCCCGCTGATCACACCGTTGCTCCAGGTGGGCTTCATCTGGCCCAGATCGGCGAAGTGGTGGGCCAGGGCAGGCGCGCTGAGCAGCAGCGGCGAGGCCACCAGGGCTGCTGCCAGACAAAGGGAAGGCCTGAAGAGTGAGTGATTGAAAAGTGAAGGACTGCGCAGCCCTGGGGCGCTCAGGCCGGAGGGCTGGTGCGTGGAAACTTTCATGGAGCCGGTCCGCGCCGTAGGAAGAACAAAACCGGCGGGCGTTCTGACTGGACGGTCCGGGGACACGCCTTCACAGCTGCGGGACAGTGCCGGATTCACACCGGACTTTCCCCCTTACCTCCGGTGGCTGTTCCCCACCGGAACCGGAATGCTGATGCTATCTGGCTTCCTCCCTAGCGGCAGGCCAGGCTCTCTCTGGTGGCCACTCCGGAGACTGGATTAGTCCCGGCCGCTCGCAGGCAGAGGGCCTTCTTCTCCGGCATATCGAGCACGGCGTCGGTGAAATCCGCCCCTTCGATCGCAGCTCCTTTGAAATGGCTCTGCAGCATCATCGCGTTGCGCAGCAGCGCTCCGCGCAGATCCGCATCTTCAAAGTGGCTGGCGAAGGCGACGCTGTCATCGAGGTTTGCCTGCTGCAGATCGGCGCCGCGCAGGTCGCTGTTGTTGAAAACCGCGCCGCGCAGGTCGCTGTCACTGAAATCAAAGCCAGCCAGGGATGCCTTGAGAAATTCAGCTTGCTGCAGGTTGCGGCCATGCATGTTGGGCTGAAGATCCTGAAGCGATCTTTGGCTGCGCAGCTCAGGAGCCGTGATGGCCCAGGCAGGCGCCAGCACCAGCAGCCAGGCCATCACGGTGGCGAGGGCTGTCAAAAGGGGGGCCATGGGCGGGCTATTAGGCTGACACCTCAAGTTATGTCAACCATGGCCATGGCCCTGCGGGTGGTGGTTCCACCCCACCCCCTGATCGGCCACTGGCTGGCCGTGCTCCGGGACCGCCACACTCCTGGGCCTCTGTACGCGAGCGCCACCACCGAACTCGGACGCTGGCTCAGCTACGAAGCCCTCAGGGACTGGCTGCCCCATCGTTCTATCCAGGTGGACTCCCCCCTGGCCGCCACCGAGGCGGAGATCGTCGATGGGGACGTGCCCCTGCTGGCCCTTCCCCTGCTCACCGCAGGCCTAGGGCTCTGGCAGGGGGCCCAAGCGGTGATTCCAAGCGCCCAGGTGCGGCATCTAGGGCTGCAGCAGCAGGGAATCAGGGGCCTGGACAGGCCAATCCCCCCCCGCTCCGGGGTGCTGGTTTTCTGCGCAACCGTGGCCACGGGAGAAAGCTTGAACCAGGTGCTGGATCGCCTGGCCGAGCTTGGGGTGCGTGGGGATCGGCTGCGGGTTGTCACCGCCCTGGCCTCCGGGCCTGGCCTGCAGTTGGTGGGCGAACGCCACGGCGATCTCACCATTTACACCGCTGGCATCGATCCCGAACTAGACGGGGATGGCCAGATTGTCCCCGGCATTGGCGCTGTGGCCGAGCGTCTTTTCGCCGGCCCGCTGCTCGAAATGGCTGTCCCTACTGCCTAGGCTGGCCTTAATCAAGATCAGGATGATGGGTGATCAGAGCGGCAATACCAATTCAGGAGCCAGCGGTTCGATGCTGAGCCTGCTGGCCGGCGCCGCACTCGGTGCTGCTGGGCTGGGCTGGTGGTTGCTGGCCGAGGCAGAGCAGCGGCGCCAGGGCAAGCGCCAGGCCAGGCGCCAGGGCCCCATCCCACCGCCCCAGCCCGCCGCCCTGGAAGCACCTCCAGATCGGGAGCTCCATGACCGGGTGCATGAGCTAAATCAGGCGATCGAGGATGTGCGCCGCCAGCTGGAAACCATGAATACCCGGGGCTGAAAGCGGGCCTGGTTTGGTCCGGTCGGTAGGTTTTCTGAAGCCGACCCACTGCCATGCTCCGCTCCGCCGCGATTACCCAGGGGATCCAGCGCTCTCCCAACCGGGCCATGCTGCGTGCAGTGGGTTTTGGTGATGGCGATTTCAACAAGCCGATCATCGGCATCGCCAACGCTTACAGCACAATCACGCCCTGCAACCTGGGCCTCAACGACCTGGCTCACCGGGCCGAAGCGGCCGCCCATGCCGCCGGGGCCATGCCCCAGATGTTCGGCACGATCACGGTGAGCGATGGCATCTCGATGGGCACCGAGGGAATGAAGTATTCCCTGGTGAGCCGGGAGGTGATCGCCGACTCGATCGAAACCGCCTGCAACGCCCAAAGCATGGATGGCTTGCTGGCAATCGGCGGCTGTGACAAGAACATGCCCGGCGCCATGCTGGCCATGGCACGCATGGACATCCCGTCAATATTTGTGTATGGCGGCACGATCAAGCCGGGCAAGCTCGGCGCCTGCGACCTCACCGTAGTGAGTGCCTTTGAAGCGGTAGGCCAGTACAGCGGCGGCCGCATCGACGAGCAGGAGCTCACTGCGATCGAGAAAAATGCCTGCCCCGGCGCCGGCAGCTGCGGTGGCATGTTTACGGCCAACACGATGAGCGCGGCGTTCGAGGCGATGGGCCTGAGCCTCCCCTACAGCTCCACCATGGCGGCTGAGGATCCGGAGAAGGCCGATTCCGCCGCCCGCAGCGCCGAGGTCCTGGCCGAGGCGATCCAAGCCCACATCTGCCCCCGGGATCTGATGACCCGCCAGGCCTTTGAAAATGCCATAACCGTGATCATGGCGGTGGGCGGCTCCACCAATTCGGTGCTGCACCTGCTGGCGGCGGCCCGCACGGCCGGAGTCGAACTGAAGATCGACGACTTTGAGACGATCCGCCAGCGGGTACCGGTGATCTGCGACCTCAAACCAAGTGGCCGCTATGTGACCGTGGATCTGCACCAGGCCGGCGGTATCCCCCAGGTGATGAAGCTGTTGTTGGATGCGGGTCTGCTGCACGGGGATTGCCGCACGATCGAAGGCAAGTCCCTCCAGGAGGTGCTGGCCGATGTGCCGGCTGAGCCGCCAGCCGGCCAGGACGTGATCCGGCCCCTGAGCAATCCCCTCTATGCCAAGGGCCACCTGGCAATTCTCAAGGGCAACCTGGCCACCGAGGGTGCTGTGGCCAAGATCAGCGGTGTTAAAAATCCGGTCATCACTGGCCCGGCTCGGGTATTTGAGAGCGAGGAAACCTGCCTTGCCGCCATCCTCGACAAGCAGATCAAGCCCGGTGATGTGGTGGTGGTGCGCCAGGAGGGTCCGGTGGGCGGCCCTGGCATGCGGGAAATGCTCAGCCCCACCGCTGCAATCGTGGGCCAGGGGCTGCTCGATTCTGTGGCGCTGATCACCGATGGACGCTTCTCCGGTGGCTCCTTCGGCCTGGTGGTGGGCCATGTGGCTCCCGAAGCCGCCGTGGGCGGCACCATCGCCCTGGTGGAGGAAGGCGACAGCATCACAGTGGATGCCAACCAGCTACTGATCCAGCTGAACGTGGACGATACCGAGCTGGCCCGTCGCCGCTCCAGCTGGGTCCAGCCCGAACCGCGCTACAGGACCGGGGTGCTGGGTAAGTACGCCCGTCAGGTGAGCAGCAGCAGCCTGGGGGCAGTCACAGACCAGGCATAAAGGCCAGCTGGGCCCTGAGACGTCGGGCCAGGCTTTCCAGCGGGGCCCCATCCTGGGGCCGCTCACAGCGCAATCCCGTGCCAGCCTCCATCCACACCGGGTGACTGCCATGCCAGAGCAGGGGGCGCTCGGGATCGTTGCTCCAGGCCAGGGTGAGGTTCAGGTCTTTGCCGCTGGGGTAGATCTCCAGCTCAAGATCCTGCTCAGCGCAGCGCACACCGTCAAGGTTGCGGGCCTCCAGGCGCAGTATGAATTCCTGCTCAGCCGACTGGTCTGAGAGGGGAAGAACCGCATGTCTCAGGGGTTTGCGGCAAAGATCGGCTGCCGCTGCCACCAGCTGGGGCAGGTTGGCGGCAAGGGGCTCAGACAAAGCCACGGATTGCATGCAATTCGAGATGGATCTCGCCGGCTCGAAAACCCGTATTCGGCCCCCCATCATCAGCGAAACGGGAATGCAGCACTTGAAGCCGGGTGATGCGGCTCGGATCGAAGCGCAACGGTAAACCCACGGGTTTGGCCCGCACCGAAGGCCGCAGATCGGCGAAGGGAATCCGGATCACGCTGGAGCCAGGGGCCTCCGTACCAAACTCATACACCCAACGCAGGCCTCCTGGGATCAGGTTGGTCAATCCCGCCAGACCATCGGCGCAGGCCACGGCGAGCTTGAAACGCCGCCCCTCACCGACCAGATCCAGCTCCAGGCCAAGGCAGGCAGAAAGATCAAGCGGGGGGGAAAACAGGGGGGATCGGCAGCTGATGAAGCCACCCCCCGCCTCGATCACGGTGCCCTCAAACACAAGTCCCCCAGGGCCTATGCGGCAGCTTCCCTGGCTGCGCCCTCCCATCACCGTGTCATTGAGGGCATGCCATCCGCTAAAGCCATCCCCGCTGGCGATGGGTATCACGGCTCCAGGCCCGCAGCCGCTGCCCGGTCAGCCAGGATCAGCACTTCGCCGCTGGGGCGCACGAGCTTTGCGGGGGTGCGCTGCGGGGCCTCCAGGGGATCGAGCAAACGCCTGAGCGCCTGCACCTTGCCGCTGCCGCTCACTAGGAATATCACCTGCCGCGCCGCCGAGAGGGTCGGTGCGGTGAGGGTTACCCGGGGCAGACCCTTGCCCTCACCGAGGGTCACATAGCGATCCACCACGGTTGGGGCGGCGGTTCCCGGAAACAAAGAAGCCGTGTGGCCATCGTCGCCGAGGCCCAGGAGCACCAAATCCAGGGCTGGCGGCTCGCCCCCACAGAGATGGTGCAGCAGCTCTGCGTAGGCCTGGGCGCCCTGCTCCGGGGTTGGCAGGTCAGTTGGCACTGCATGCAGGCAGGCATGGCTGCCGGGTTCGGCGGCCATCAGGGTTTCGCGCACCATGCGGGCGTTGCTGGAGGGATCGTCCGCTGGAACCCAGCGCTCATCACCCAACAGCACATCCACCCGCCCCCAGGGCAGATGCTGCTGGGCCAGAAGGCCATAGGCAGCTCGGGGGGTACCGCCCCCCGCCAGGGCGATCTGGGCCCGATCCCGCTGCGCCAACACCAAATCCAGCGCCGAGCCGATCGTCTGGGCCGTGCGACGGGCCAGATCTTCAGCCGAGTCGGCCACCACCACCCTGTAGCTCGGTGGCGGGGCTGGCGAGGAGTTCATGGGCAAAAGGCAAGGGGGGATGGGAAGCGGTGATTCAGTCAAGCCATTCGGTGTGGAAGCT
>NZ_JAGQCQ010000039.1:0-16728 GCF_024346275.1 Cyanobium sp. BA20m-p-22 | reverse complement strand
TTCCCCTGCGGGGGGTGACCCCCAGCCTCAATGCCTCGGGGGCCACGGCCCTGCTGCTCTACGAGGTTGCCCGGCGTGGCTGGATGAAGGGCTTGCGGGGCAGCCAGCCCGCCCCGCGCCTGGTACGCCCCCAGCTGCCCGTCGCCGCAGCAGTTCCTGAGCCTGAGCTTCAGCCCGAGCTTCTGCCCGAGGCTGAGCTCCAGCCCGAGCCCGAGGCCCCGCCTGAGCTCCAGCCCGAGCCCGAGGCTCCTGCCGCAGAGGCTCCTGTGGTGGAGCTGGGGCTGACGCCGGCCCCGCCAGCTGGATTCAGCGGTGATATCCGGTTGTGATCTCTGATTGTGATCTCTAGTTGTGATTAAGGCCGGGTTGGGGGGACCCGGCGCCGGGCAGAATGGAACCATTCTCGCCCCTGCCCCATGAATCCCCTGCTGTGGCCCCTGCGCAGCTGCGCTAATGGTCTGGGCCTGGCTTGGTGGGCACGGGTCGAAACCCATGGCCCCGAAGCGATTTACTGGTTTGGCCCCTTCGTGCGCCGGCACACCCTCGAAGCCCGCCTGCCCGAATTCCTCTCGGATCTGCAGGCCGAAGCGCCCGCCTCCCTCGAGCACAGGTTGCTGCGCACCCGCAGGGGCGAGCCCCTGACGGAGATCGGCTGATAGCGTCCAGTTCAACTGGCAACCAGGTGGATGGGGATCGCCGCATGGCGTGAGCAACTGAGCAAGGGCGAGGTCTCGGCCCGGGAGCTCACGGATCACCACCTGGCCCGCATCGCCGCGGTAGATGGCACCATCCACGCCTTTCTCGAGGTCACGGCCGAGCGGGCCAGGGCCGACGCCGATCGCATCGATGACCGGCGGGCCGCAGGCGAAGCCCTGCCTCCCCTGGCCGGCATCCCCCTGGGGATCAAGGACAACCTCTGCACCCAGGGAATCCCCACCACCTGCTCCAGCCGGATGCTGGAGCACTTCGTGCCCCCCTACGAGAGCACCGTCACCGAGCGGCTCTGGCAGGCCGGCGCGGTGCTGCTGGGCAAAACCAATCTCGACGAGTTCGCCATGGGCAGCTCGACCGAAACCTCCGCCTTCGGGCCGAGCCGCAACCCCTGGAACCCCGAGCGGGTGCCCGGTGGCAGTTCCGGTGGCAGTGCGGCGGCCGTGGCCGCCGGTGAATGCCTGGCGGCCCTGGGGTCAGACACCGGCGGCTCGATTCGCCAGCCCGCCTCTTTCTGCGGTGTGGTGGGCCTCAAGCCCACCTACGGGCGGGTGAGCCGCTACGGGCTGGTGGCCTTCGCCAGCTCCCTCGACCAGGTGGGCCCCTTCAGCACCAGCGTGGCCGATGCGGCCGAGCTGCTGCAGGTAATCGCCGGCGCCGATCCCCGCGATGCCACCTGCCTCAAAGCCGCGGTGCCCGACTACGTCGCCGCCCTGGACCAACCCATCAAGGGGTTGCGGGTGGGCATCGTGCGCGAGTGCTTTGCGGCGGAGGGTCTCGACCCCGCCGTGAAGGCCTCGGTGCTGGCCGCCGCCGCCCAGCTCGAAGCCCTGGGCTGTGAGCTGGTGGAGGTGAGCTGCCCCCGCTTCAACGACGGCATCGCCACCTACTACGTGATCGCCCCGTCGGAGGCATCGGCCAACCTGGCCCGCTACGACGGTGTCAAATACGGCTACCGGGCCCCGGATGCCACCAGCCTGGCGGAGATGACAGCCCGCAGCAGGGCCGAGGGCTTCGGCGACGAGGTGCAGCGCCGCATCTTGATCGGCACCTATGCCCTCTCGGCCGGCTATGTGGATGCCTATTACAGGAAGGCTCAGCAGGTGCGCACCCTGATCCGCCGCGACTTCGACCGGGCTTTCGAGACCGTTGACGTGCTGCTCACCCCCACCTCGCCCACCACCGCCTTCGGCTTCGGCGCCCACAGCAATGACCCGCTGGCCATGTATCTGGCCGACCTTTTGACCATCCCCGCCAACATGGCGGGTCTGCCGGCCATCTCCGTGCCCTGTGGCTTCGACGCCCAGGGTCTGCCGATCGGTCTGCAATTGATCACCGGCGTGCTCGAGGAGCCGCGCCTGCTGCAGGTGGCCCACCAATACGAGCAGGCGGCTCGGGTGCTGCAGAACCACCCGACTCCAGATCTGGTGGCCTGTGCCCCAATGGGGCGGTGAGCCACACTGGATCTTGCGTTGTCGCCTAACCTGAGCTCCGTTCTCGGGCCACCGGCCGTCCCTGCCCTTGGCCTTCGTACCGCTCCACAACCACAGCGACTACAGCCTCCTGGATGGGGCCAGCCAGCTGCCGGCGATGGTGGAGCGGGCCCTGGAGCTGGGCATGCCGGCCCTGGCGCTTACCGACCACGGCGTCATGTATGGCGCCATCGAGCTGCTGAAGCTCTGCACCAAGGCGGGCATCAAGCCGATCATCGGCAATGAGATGTATGTCATCAATGGCTCCATTGATGACCCCCAGCAGAAAAAGGAGAAGCGCTACCACCTGGTGGTGCTGGCCAAAAATGCCGTCGGCTATCGCAACCTGGTCAAGCTCACCAGCATCAGCCACCTGCGCGGCATGCGCGGCCGCGGCATCTTTTCCCGCGCCTGCATCGACAAGGCCACCCTGGCGGCCCACAGCGAGGGGCTGATCGTGGCCACCGCCTGCCTGGGCGGTGAGATCCCCCAGGCGATCCTGCAGGGGCGCCCCGAGGTGGCCCGGGAGGTGGCCAGCTGGTATCAGGGTGTCTTCGCCGGCGACTTCTACCTGGAGATTCAAGACCACGGCGGCATTGAAGATCGCATCGTCAACACCGGCATCGCCCGCATCGGCGCCGAGCTGGGCATCGAGCTGGTCGCCACCAACGACGCCCACTACCTCAGTGCCAACGATGTGGAGGCCCACGATGCCCTCCTGTGTGTGCTCACCGGCAAGCTGATCAGCGACGAGAAACGGCTGCGCTACACCGGCACCGAATACATCAAGGGCGAAGCGGAGATGCTGGCACTCTTCGCCGACCACCTGCCCGAGGAAGTGATCGAGCGGGCCGTAGCCAACACCGCCCGGGTGGCCGAGAAGGTGGAGGCCTACGACATCCTGGGCCGCTACCAGATGCCCCGCTTCCCCATCCCCGAGGGTCACACCTCGGTGAGCTATCTCACCGAGGTGGCCGAGCAAGGCCTCAGGGAGCGGCTCCAGCTCGAAGTCGATCGGCCGTTTGAGCCGATCTATGGCGAGCGGCTGGCCTTCGAGCTGCAGGTGATGGAGCAGATGGGTTTTCCCACCTACTTCCTGGTGGTGTGGGATTACATCCGCTTCGCCCGCGACAGCGGCATTCCGGTGGGACCCGGCCGCGGCTCAGCCGCCGGCTCCCTGGTGGCCTACGCCCTGGGGATCACCAACATCGATCCGGTTATCCATGGGCTGCTGTTTGAGCGCTTCCTCAACCCCGAGCGCAAGTCGATGCCGGATATTGACACCGACTTCTGCATCGAGCGCCGCGGCGAGGTGATCGATTACGTCACCAAGCGCTACGGCGAAGACAAGGTGGCCCAGATCATCACCTTCAACCGCATGACCTCCAAGGCGGTGCTCAAGGACGTGGCCCGGGTGCTGGATATTCCCTATGGCGACGCCGACCGGCTGGCCAAATTGATCCCGGTGGTGCGCGGCAAGCCCGCCAAGCTCAAGGAGATGATCGGCGCCGAGTCGCCGGCGCCTGAGTTTCGTGAGAAGTATCAGAAAGACCCGGTCGTGCAGCGCTGGGTGGACATGGCCATGCGCATCGAGGGCACCAACAAGACCTTCGGTGTGCACGCCGCCGGGGTGGTGATCGCCGCCGAGCCGCTCGACGAGTTGGTGCCGCTGCAGCGAAATAACGACGGCCAGGTGATCACCCAATACTTCATGGAAGACGTGGAGTCGATGGGCTTGCTGAAGATGGACTTCCTGGGCCTAAAAAACCTCACCATGATCGACAAGACGGTCGATCTGGTGCAGCAGAGCACCGGCGTGCTGGTGGATCCCGATGCCCTGCCCCTGGATGATCCGGGCACCTATGCCCTGCTCGGCCGCGGTGATCTGGAGGGCATCTTCCAGCTCGAATCGAGCGGCATGCGCCAGATCGTGCGCGACCTCAAGCCCTCCTCCCTGGAGGACATCTCCTCGATTCTGGCCCTATACCGGCCCGGGCCGCTGGACGCCGGCCTGATCCCCAAGTTCATCAACCGCAAGCATGGCCGCGAAGCGATTGAATTCGCCCACGAAAAGCTGCGGCCGATCCTCAATGAGACCTACGGGATCATGGTGTATCAGGAGCAGATCATGAAGATCGCCCAAGACCTGGCCGGCTATTCCCTCGGCGAGGCCGACCTGCTGCGGCGGGCCATGGGCAAAAAGAAGAAGAGCGAGATGGAGAAGCACCAGGGCCTGTTTGTCCAGGGCGCCACCGAGCGAGGCGTGGAGCCCAGGATCGCCGAAGCCCTGTTCGAGCAGATGGTGCTGTTTGCCGAGTATTGCTTCAACAAGAGCCATTCCACCGCCTACGGCGCGGTGACCTATCAGACCGCTTACCTCAAGGCCCACTATCCGGTGGCCTATATGGCCGCCCTGCTCACGGTGAATTCCGGCGATAGCGCCAAGGTGCAGCGCTACATCGCCAACTGCAGCGCCATGGGCATCGAGGTGATGCCCCCCGATGTGAATGCCTCGGGCATCGACTTCACGCCCGTCGGTAAGCGCATTCTGTTTGGGCTCTCGGCGGTGCGGAATCTGGGCGATGGGGCAATTCGTCAGCTGCTTGAGGCCCGCAGCAGTGAGGGGGCCTTCGCCAACCTGGCCGAGCTCTGCGATCGCATCCCGGGCCAACAGCTCAACCGCCGGGCCCTCGAAGCATTGATCCACTCCGGCAGCCTCGATGCCCTCGAGCCCGGGGCCAACCGTGCCCAGCTGATGGCCGATCTGGATCTGCTGATCGACTGGGCCAGCTCCCGGGCCAAGGACCGGGCCAGCGGCCAGGGCAACCTGTTTGATCTGCTGGCCGGGTCTGGGGCCGGAGCTGGAGCTAGTTCTGCTAGCGGGGCTGAGGTGGCCCCCAAGGCGGCCCCGGTGGCCGACTATCCACCCACCGAGAAACTGAGGCTGGAGAAGGAGCTGGTGGGTTTCTACCTCTCAGATCACCCCCTCAAGCAGCTGGGCCGACCAGTGAAGCTGCTCTCCCCCATTGCCCTAGCCAACCTCGAAGAGCTGGCCGACAAGGCCAAGGTGAGCGCCGTGGTGATGGTGCCCGAAATCCGCCAGGTGACAACCCGCAAGGGTGATCGGATGGCGGTGCTGCAGCTGGAGGATCTCACCGGCAGCTGCGAAGCCGTGGTGTTTCCCAAGAGTTACGCCCGCTTGGCCGACCATTTGATGGTGGATGCCCGCTTGCTGGTGTGGGCCACGGTCGATCGCCGCGATGATCGGGTGCAGCTGATCGTGGACGATTGCCGCTGCATCGACGATCTCCAGCTGTTGATGGTGGACCTGCCGGCTGAGCAGGCCAGTGATATCGCCATCCAGCACCGGCTGCGGGAGTGCCTGCACCGCCACCGCCCCCCCCAGGATGAGGCGGGCCTGCGGGTGCCGGTGGTGGCCCTGGTGCGCCAGGAGGACCAGACCCGCTTTGTGCGGCTGGGTCCCCAGTTCTGCGTGGATGATGTGCAGGCTGCCCTACTCACCCTGACCGCCGCCGACTTCCAGGCGACGATCAGCTCACCGCTTCTTGCTTGTTGATTTAGGGGGACTTGATTTAGGGGGGCTTGGTTTAGGGCTAGTGGGTTTAGGAGTGCTGGCTGTAGGCGTGCTTTTCATTGAGCTGCGCAGACGGCTGATGTTCAGGCCGATCTGCTCGGTGCCCAGCAGGCTGCCCGGCTGCTCCTCCCAACTGGCCGAGAGCACCCCGAAACTCAGGCCCAACAGCCCCAGAAAGAAGCAGGCCCCCGAGGCCGCCAGGGTGGTGCTGGGGGAGATGTCGAGAATCTGCCGGCTGACCAGCAGATAGCTGCCCACAAAGACCCCCATGCCCATCAGGGTGGGGATGCCTGTGCCGATGGCGATGCGCCGGGCCATGCGGTTGGCGACCACATCCGGAACCCCCTGCGTGTCCTTGCTGGCCATTTTGAGTAAGCCCCTATCAGCCGCGGATGCCCAGCTTGGCGATCAGCTGGCTGTAGCGCTCCTGGCTGAGCCCCTTGAGATAGCTGAGCAGGCGCTTGCGCCGGCCGATCATCTTCAGCAGCCCCTGGCGGGAGGAGAAGTCGTGCTTGTTTTTCTGCAGGTGTCCGGTCAGCTGGGTGATCCGCTCACTGAGCATGGCCACCTGCACTTCCACCGACCCCGTATCGGTGCCGTGGGTCTGGTGACCGTTGATCAGTTCCTGCTTTTTGGTGGTAGTGAGCGGCATGGGCTGGGGAGTGGAGCGCAGGCTGGGCCAGAGCTGGTATGCAAGGTCCCACCATACCGTCTGGGGGTCTTGGATCTGGGGGTAGGGGGCCTGGGCGCTTCAGGCCACCTGGCGTGAGAGCCAGCGCAGGCTCTCGCGGATCCAGTCTTCGGCCCCTGCCCCTTCCGCCAGCCCGCCGGCAGCCACGGCCCGCAGGGCCCGGTGGATCTCCAGGGCCTCATAGCCAAGGGCCGCCAGGGTGAGCTGCACCTCATCCCGCCCTGCGGCTGGAAGCATGACCCCTTCTGCCAGGGAGTCGGGGTCGCTGCTTGCTTCCAATTGGCCCAGGAATCGTTGCTGCAGCCGGGTGCGCAGTTCCACTGCCAGCCGTTCGGCCGTGCGCTTGCCCACCCCAGGCGCCTGGCAGAGGCGGCGCAGGTCGGTGTGCACGATCGCCTGCACCAATTCGGCCGTATCCATGGCGCCCAGCAGGCCCAACGCCATCTGGGGGCCGATGCCACTGACGGCCACCAGTTCGCGAAACAGATCCCGTTCAGGCCGCTCGGCAAAGCCGTAGAGCATCCAGGCGTCATCGCGGATGGCGTGGTGGATGTGCAGGGCCATGGCACTGCCCGCCTCCGGCAGTTGCTGCCACTGCCGCTGG
The DNA here is from genome assembly GCF_024346275.1 of Cyanobium sp. BA20m-p-22. Lineage (NCBI taxonomy): Bacteria > Bacillati > Cyanobacteriota > Cyanophyceae > Synechococcales > Prochlorococcaceae > Cyanobium > Cyanobium sp. BA20m-p-22. The sequence goes on along the minus strand of NZ_JAGQCQ010000039.1, from coordinate 9,655 downwards.
CTCACCTGCACGTCGTAGCCCACGCCTTGACACACCAGCATCAGGCCGAAGCGCTTCTCCTGCTGCCAGGGATGGGTGAGTTGCCCTTGCAGCCAGCCGATCATGGGATCACCAGAAGGTTCCCCATCGTGCCCGCCCTGCCCAGTTCTGCCCAGTCCGGCCCGCCGTTGCGCAGGTGGTGGGGCTGGCTGCTCCCCCTGCTGCTGCTGCTGCCCCTATCGCTGACGGGCTGCAGTGGGGTCGGCCAGCCGCCGCGCTCCGCCTTGCTCGGGGCCCTTGAGCTCCAGATCCAGCTGACCCAGGGGGCCATCGCCGAGGCCCTGGCCCTGGAGGCCGGCGGGGCTCCGGAGGTGAGTCGGGTAAGGGTGGCCGAGCAGGAGTCGCTGCCCATCGGTGAGGCCAAGGGCCTGCGCATCGTGGGGCAGTTTGATTGGCGCTTAGCTGGGGATCCAATTCGGATTGACAGCCCCTTTGAGCTCTACCTGCAGCGGGGTGAAAAAGGCCAGAGCTGGCGGCTGGCCCGGCCCAGCGGAGCGGCCGGCGAGAACGGGGTGCAGCTGTGGATCACCGATCCCCTGCCGGCTGGCTGAGGCTGACCACGGTGGCAGCCAGCACCAGCAGGGCTCCGCTGATCGTGGCGGCATCGATCTGCTCACCAAACAGCAACCAGCCCCAGCCCGCGGCGAAGCCCACCTGCACATAGCTGATCGCCGTGGCCCGCGCCGCCGGCAGGGCCATCAGGCTGCGGGTCAGATACACCTGGCCCAGCTGGGTGAACAGCCCCACCCCCACCAGCCACAGCAGCTCGGTGGCGGTGGGCAGCACGGGATTGAGGGCCACCAGCGGCAGGCTCAGGGGCAGGGCCACTAGGGGGAAATAAAAGACGATCACCAGCGGGTGCTCGCTCTGGCCCAGGGAACGCACGCTCACGTAGGCCAGGGCCGTGAACAGGGCGCCGGCCACGGCCACCAGCACCGGCTGCCAGGCCAGGGCCAGGCTGCCGCCGGGCTGGGCCACCAGCAGCACCCCCAGCCAGCCCAGCGCCATGGCGGCCAACACCCGCTTGCCGATCCGCTCACCCAGCACCAGCCAGGCCAGCAGCGCCGTGAAGGGGGGGTAGAGGTATTGCAGCACCGTGGCCGAGGCCAACGGCAGGGCAGCCAGGGCCGCGTAGACGCAGAGCAGGGCAGCGGTGCCGATCGCCCCGCGCCAGATCAGCAGGCCCCGCCGTCGCCCCCAGGGGTACACCCCGGCCCGCCGCAGCAGCAACCAGCTCAGCCCCAGGCTGATCAGGCTGCGGGCCAGCACCACCTCCGCCGCGGGGATCCGGCCCCCCACCTGCTTCACGCACACGCCCATCAGGGAGAAACTCAGGGCGCTGGCCACCATCCCCAGCACGGCTTGCCGGCCCCGGTCAGAATCGGGCCCTGGATCAGATCCCACCGCTCCCCCTTTGCTCCTTGAGCCTTCCCCGTCTCCACCCCCGCACGATTGAGGCCGTCAAGGAACGGGCCGACATCGTCGATGTGGTCGGCGAGCACGTGGTGCTCAAGAAGAAGGGCAGGGAATACGTCGGCATCTGTCCCTTTCACGACGACAAATCGCCGTCGATGACGGTGTCCCCCGCCAAGCAGTTCTACTACTGCTTCTCCTGCGGGGCCGGTGGCAATGCGATCAAGTTCCTGATGGAACACCAGCGCCAGAGTTTCAGCGATGTGGTGCTGGAGCTGGCGCGCAAGTACCAGCTGCCGATCGAAACCCTCGATGGGCCCCAGCAGGAGCGCCTGCGCAAGCAGCTTTCCCGCCGCGAGCAGCTCCACAAGGTGCTCACCCTGGCGGCCGGCTGGTTCCGCAGCCAGCTGCGCAGCCCGGCTGGCGCCGCTGCCCTGGCCTATCTGCGCGATGGCCGGGGCCTCAGTGAGGCCACCCTGGAGGCCTTCGAGCTTGGCTACGCCCCCGAGCAGTGGGATGGCCTGCTGGCCCACCTGCAGCAGGTGGAGGGGCTGGGCCCGGAGCTACTGGAAGCCGCCGGGCTGGTGGTGCCCCGCAAGGGGGGGGATGGTTTCTACGACCGCTTCCGCCATCGGGTGATGGTGCCGATCAAGGACCGCCAGGGGCGGGTGATCGGCTTCGGTGGCCGCAGCCTCGATGGCGGCGAGCCCAAATACCTCAACTCACCCGAAACGGAGCTATTCGAGAAGGGCAAGCACCTCTTCGGCCTCGAGCGGGCCAGCGCCGCCATCCGCAAGGACGACCGGGCCGTGGTGGTGGAGGGCTACTTCGATGTGATTGCCCTCCATGCCGCCGGAATCACCAATGCGGTGGCAGCCCTGGGCACGGCCCTGAGTAGCCAGCAGATCACCCAGCTCTGCCGCTGCTGCGAGAGCCGCCGCCTGATCCTCAATTTCGACAGCGACGGCGCCGGCGTGCGGGCTGCCCAGCGGGCCATCGGCGAGGTGGAGCAGCTGGCCCTGCAGGGCCAGCTTGAGCTGCGGGTGCTGCACCTGCCGGCCGGCAAGGACCCCGACGAATTCCTCAAGACCCAGGGGGCCGGCGACTACCGAGCCCTGCTGGATCAGGCTCCCCTCTGGCTCGACTGGCAGATCGAGCAGGTGCTGGAGGGCCGCGACCTGGCTCGCCCTGACCAGTTCCAGCAGGCGGTGTCGGCCCTGGTGGCCCTGCTGGGCAAGTTGCCCCAGAGCGCCGTGCGCAGCCACTACCTGCAGCGGGTAGCCGAGCGGCTCAGTGGCGGCCAGGCCCGCCTGGCGCTGCAGCTGGAGGACGACCTGCGCCAGCAGGTGAAGGGCCAGCGCTGGCACGGCCGCTCCCAGAAGTGGGAACAGCCCGGCGAGGCGGGCCTGCGGGAGCGGGCAGAGGCCGAGCTATTGCGGCTTTACCTGCATTGCCCCGCCCACCGCGCCGCCATCCGGGTGGAACTGCGCCAGCGCGAACTCGACGACTTCGCCCTCCAACCCCACCGCCTGCTCTGGGCAGCCATCAGCTCCCTGGAGGAAGACAACCTCGGCGCCGGCCGGCTCGAAGCGGTCAACCGCGGCAAGGATCCCGGCCTCGATCTGGGGGATCTGGACCTGCCCCGGCTGCTCGCCGACCAGCTGGTGGTGGAGCAGAGCGCCCTGCTGGGTCGGCTGACCCCGCTGCTGGAGCCCAATGAGCTGCAGCGCATGGCCCTCAGCCAGCCCCTGCTGCAACTGCGTGGCGCCGCTGCTGCCCTGGAACGGCAGAAGAGCCTCAAGCGTTGCCGCCATCTGCTCGATGCCTGGAGCAGCCAGCGGCTCGAAACTCTCGAGCGCTGCATCTCCCGGTTGCTGGAGGAGGAACGGCAGGAGGCGCGGGCGACCGCCTCAGGCCTGGCGCCTTTGAGCGATATGGAAGTGCGGATCGAGGCCCTCTTCGCCGAGCTCAATGGCGATGCCCTGCGCTTCCAGGCGCTCTATTACAACGAGCGCAAACACCTGGAGCACCTTGATTTCCAGCGCCGGGCCGCCTACGGGGAGGTGCTGGCCCAGCCGGCGGCCTAATCCGGCGCTCTCCATCCCCTTCCCCCCAGCTTTGTCCTGATGTCCGTGCCTCCGTTGCCGTCCCGCCTCGTCACTTTTTCTTGGTACAGCCTTTCCTGGGGCAGCTTGCTGGGCCTGGTGGGTTGCCTGTTGCCGCTCTCCCAACCGGCCTTCGCCCAGAGCCAGTCCCAGGCCCAGAGCTGCCCCTGCAGCTGCGCCCAGCCGAGCCTGGGGCTGATCGGTCCCGATGGCCTGTGTCAGTGTCCCTGCGCCTCAGTGCCGATTCCAGGCATCAGCGAGGAAACCCTGGCCGGGCCACCCAAGCCCCCCAAGGCCGGTGGCCCCGAGCCCACCTGGAACGTGGAACCGGGCTTTGATGACGGCTTTGGTGATGGTTTTGGCGGGCCTTTTTGGGGTGGCTGGTGGTGAGTTCACCAGAGCTCCAGCAGGTGGGGCAGCATGCCCGCACTGCGAAAACCCTCGATCAGCTCAATGATCGCTGCAATCCAGATAAACCAGATGTCGCTTAGAATATGCCTCCTAAATAGGCGTGGATTGCTGCTCCAGCTGGCCGGCTCGCTGTAGAGCTCCAGCCGCGGCCAGAACCGCGGCACCCTTTGCCGGTATTGCCGGTAGGCCTCGCCAAACAGCTCCTCGAGCCGGCGCTCTTCCCTGCCCATGATCCCCGGGTAATAGAGCCCGAAAATCGCCAGAAACAGCAGCGGGTAGGTGAGCGTTTCGGTGGTGAGTCCCACCCCCAGCAGGCCGATGCAGCTGAACACGTAGAGGGGATTGCGGCTGATCGAGTAGGGGCCTTCGCTCACCAGCTGACCGTCCTTGCGGCCCGAGATGAAGAACGAGCACCAGATCCTGCCTGCGGCTCCAACGGCAGCCAGGGCCAGGCCGATGCTGAAGAGAAATATGGCAACGGGCTCCTGATGTAGCTCCCAGCGGCTCTCGGTCAGTGCCACCACCAGAAAGGCCAGCACCGCTATCAATCGCGACAGTCCGGTGCGCTGCTGCTCCCACCAGGTCTTACCTGCGGGTTGGGCTTCCGATCCCATGGCACATCCACGCCTCTCCCGTTCCTACTCCCCCCTTGAGAGCCCCTACTTGAGAGCCCGGATACGCTGGCCTGGCTGCACTGCTAATGCCTGGGGCCATGGGGTTTTTCGAAGTGTTCTGGCACGGCGAAGCCATCGGTGATGGCAGCGATCTCGATGAAGCTCTCACCGCCTATCTCGCCGTCCAGCCGGAGGAGGGCAGCTGGGCCGCTGCCTGTGCTGACGCCCAAGCCCAGCCCTGCGTGCGGCGTTACGCCTCCTTTGAGGCCTACCTCGACAATGCCGACGAACTGGAAACCATTCCGGTGACGGCCGCCATGATCGAGGCGGCGCTGTTGCGGATTATTTAGTTGATTATCTTGTCGATTATGTAATTGCCTGAGCCTGATCGCTCAGGCATGGACCACCGGGATGGCCTCCAGCCGCGTGGTGGCAGCCCCCGACAGCTGGGAACGCCGCATTTGCCAGGGGGTGTGCAGGCCGGCAGCGGCCCACTGGATCGTGCCGCTGCCGTAGTGGCGGTTGAGGCGGTCGATGGTGGCCATCAGGGCCGCGCGCCGCCGCTGCTGCTCTGGTGGCAACGGCACCAGCAGGTGGTGTTGCAGGGTCGCTTCATCCTGCAGCTCCTGCATCAGCACGCCGGCCTTCTGCAGCGGTTTATGGGGCCGGAACAGCTGCTGCACCAGGGGCAGGGCCGCCTGCAGCAGCACGGCCGTGTCATTGCTGGCAACCGGCAGGATCACGGTGACGCCGTTGCTGTAGAGACTGGTGCCGTTGAAGGGGCTGCTGCGCACGAACACCGTGACGGCCCCAGCCCGTTGCCGCTGGCGTCGCAACTTCTCCGCCGCCCGGCTCAGGTAGGTGGCGATCGCCTCCTTCAGCTGGGCCTGGCTGGTGATCGGCTGGCTGAAGCTGCGGCTCACGCAGGTTTCCCGCTTGGCGGGCGGCACCAGCTCCAGGGGCAGGCAGGCGTGGCCGCGCAACTCCTGCTGCAGGCGCACACCCACCACGCCGCAGCGGCGCCGCAGTTCGCCGCTGGGCATGTCGCGCAGGGCGCGGGCATGGCTGATGCCCCGCAGCCGGCACCAGCGGGAGAGCTGGCGGCCGATGCCCCACACGTCTTCGATGGCGATCGCTTCGAGCTGGCGATCTGGATCGGCGCTGCTGCTGAAGTCGAAGACGCCCCCTTCCGCTGGGCTGGTTTTGGCGATTTTGTTGGCCAGCTTGGCCAGCACCTTGGTGGGGGCGATGCCCACCGCCACCGGCAGCCCCAGCCGGCGTTGCACGTCGCGGCGCAGCTGGCGGCCCCAGTCGCCCAGGTCACCGTTGCCCGCCGGCCGCTTCAGGCGGCCGAAAGCCTCATCGATTGAATAGATCTCCAGCGCCTCCACCCACTCCTCAAGCACGGCCATCAGCCGCTGGCTCAGGTCGGCATAGAGGGCGTAATTGGAGCTGCGCACCACCACGCCCTGGCGTTCCAGTTCCCGCCGCACCTGGAAGTAGGGCTGGCCCATGCGAATCCCCAGGGCCCGGGCTTCGGCGCTGCGCGACACGACGCAGCCGTCGTTGTTGGAGAGCACCACCAAGGGGCGGCCGAGCACGGCCGGATCCAGCAACGCTTCGCAGGAGGCGTAGAAGTTGTTGCCGTCGATCAGCACGATGGCGTCACGCCCCATGGGTGCGGATCACATGCAGGGCCACCCCCCAGATATGCGGGCGGCCAGAGGGGGCCAGCTCCAGGGGCGGATAGGCGGGATGGGCGGCCTCCAGGCGCCACCGGCCCCGGTGCCGCACCAGCCGCTTGAGGGTGAAGCCTCCCTCAAGCCAGGCCACCACCACCTGGCCCGCCCGGGCCTCCAGGCCCCTATCCACGATCAGCAGGTCGCCGTGGCTGATGCCGGTCCCCTGCATCGACTCGCCACTCACCCGCAGTAAGACCGTGCTGGCGGGACAGCGGATCAGCTGGGTAGCGAGACTGGTAGTGGGGCTGCCGGGGGCCAAGGGGGCGCCGCAAACCCGATCAGTCTAGTTCATGCGTACCAGTTTCTCGCGACCGGCCGCCGCCAAGGGCGATACTGACTTGCTGGCCCCAGCCTGATGGCTTGATCCGCAGTGCTCCCGTCCGCCGTTGCAGCTTGGATCGCCGGATCAGGCTCGCTGCTGGTGTTATTTCTCCTGCTACACCTGGCCGGCGTAAGCCTGGCCCTGCTGCAGCCGCCGGCGTTTGAGGCCTACGCCACCGCCCTGCACCAAAGCCCCTGGTTGCTCCCCGCAGAAGGGCTGCTCAGCGCGGCCCTGCTGGGCCACCTGGGGCTGACCGCCTGGAAGCTGGTGGCCAATCGCCAGGCGGGCAATCGATCGGCGCTGGTGTCGCGGCGGGCCGATCGCTGGGGGGCCTGGGCGGCCCGCAGCCTGCCCCTCAGCGCCGCAATCCTGCTGCTGTTCCTGGCGGTGCACCTGGTCCAGTTGCGCTGGCCCCGGCCCCTGGCTGGGCTGGAGCTGGCCCGACTGCTCGAAGTGCTCGCCCAGCCCTGGTGGGCCCTGCTCTATGGGGCAGCAGGCCTGGCGGCGGGCCTGCACCTGCTGCATGGAGCGGAGGCTGCCCATCGCAGCCTGGGCCTGCTGAATCCGGGCAATAGCCGGGCCATCCGCACGGCTGGGCGGGCGGTGGCGCTGCTGCTGGGCAGTGGTTTTCTGCTGGTGGCGCTGCTGCTGAACGGGCGGGCCGTGGGGTGGCTTGCATGAGCGGCCTGCCCGATCCACGCCTGCCCACCGGGCCGCTCGCCACGGCCTGGCGCCGCAGCCGCGATGGGCTGCCCCTGATCAGCCCGCTGCGCAAGCGCCAGCTGCGGATCGTGGTGGTAGGCAGCGGCCTGGCCGGATCGGCCGCGGCGGCCAGCCTGGCGGAGCAGGGCTACCAGGTGCAGCTGGTCACCTTCCACGACAGCCCGCGGCGGGCCCATTCGGTGGCCGCCCAGGGGGGTATCAATGCCGCCAAGAACTACGCCAACGACGGCGACAGCGTCGAGCGCCTGTTTGCCGACACGCTCAAGGGGGGAGACTTTCGGGCCCGGGAGGCCGGTTGCTACCGCCTGGCCGAAATCAGTGGCGCGATCATCGACCAGTGCGTCGCCCAGGGGGTGCCCTTTGCCCGGGAATATGGCGGCACCCTGGCCAACCGCAACTTCGGCGGCTCCCTGGTGAGCCGCACCTTTTACGCCCGCGGCCAGACCGGCCAGCAGCTGCTCTATGGCGCCTACCAGGCCCTGATGCGCCAGGTAGCGGCGGGTCGGGTGGAGTTGCTCACCCGGCGCGAGATGTTGGAGCTGGTGACCCAAGCCGGGGTGGCCCGCGGGGTGGTGTGCCGCAACCTGCTCAGCGGCGAGCTCGAGACCTACACCGCCAATGCCGTGGTGCTGGCCAGTGGGGGCTACACCAACGTCTACTACCTCTCCACCAACGCCCTCAAATCGAATGCGAGTGCGATCTGGCGGGCCCACCTGGAGGGGGCGTTGTTTGCCAACCCCTGTTTCACCCAGATCCATCCCACCTGCATTCCCAGCGGTGATGCCTACCAAAGCAAGCTCACCTTGATGAGCGAGAGCCTGCGCAACGACGGCCGGGTCTGGTTACCGCTCAAAGCTGGCGACCGCCGCCCGCCGGATCAGATTCCGGAAGCCGAGCGCGATTATTTCCTCGAGCGTCAATACCCCAGCTACGGCAACATGGTGCCTAGGGATGTGGCCTCCAGACGGGCTAGGGAGCTCTGCAATGGGGGCCATGGAGTAGGGCCGGGCGGCCGCTCGGTCTATCTCGATTTCCATGACGCCATTGCCAACCAGGGCTCCGAAATCATTGAAGCCCGCTATGGCAATTTGTTTGAGATGTATCAGCGGATCACCGGAGTAGATCCGATGGGCGCACCGATGCGGATCTATCCCGCCCCGCACTACACCATGGGGGGGCTGTGGGTGGACTACCACCTGATGAGTTCAATCCCGGGCCTATTTGTGCTCGGTGAGGCCAACTTCTCCGAGCATGGGGCCAACCGACTCGGTGCCAGTGCCCTGATGCAGGGCCTGGCCGATGGATACTTCATCGCTCCAGCCACCGTGACAGCCTGGCTGGCCGAGCAGGGGGCCACGGCGATTGGCCCAGATGATTCCGCTGTGCGGGAGGCCTGTCTGAAAGCGGGCCAGCGGGCCCAAGGCCGGATCGAGGCCCTGCTGGCGGTGGCTGGCACCAGGCCGGTGGACAGCTTCCATCGGGCCCTGGGCCAGCTGATGCTGGAGCACTGCGGCATCAGTCGCAGTGCCGCGGGCCTGGGGGCCGGCCTGGCAGCGGTGGCCGAGCTGGAAGCCCAGTTCCAGAGCGACCTGCGGGTGCCAGGCGGCGCCGATGAGCCCAATGGGGAACTGGAGAAGGCCCTGCGGCTGAGTGATTTCTTCGGCCTGGCCCAGCTGATGCTGCGCGATGCCCTGGCCCGGGAGGAATCCTGCGGGGCCCATTTCCGCGAGGAGCACCAGAGCTCCGGGGGAGAGGCCGTCCGCGACGACCAACACTTCGCCCACATCGCAGCTTGGGAACACCGGCCGGGCGCCGATCCGATCCGGCATCAGGAACCCCTGAGCTTCAGCCTGCTCCAGCCGAGCACCCGCAACTACCAATGAGTGGTCTGATCTCCCTGACCCTGCGGATCTGGCGCCAACGGAGCCCCGACTCTCCTGGTGCCTACGCCAACTACAGGCTGGAGCAGGTTTCAGCCGATCTCTCCCTGCTCGAGGCGCTTGATCTGCTCAATGAACAGCTGATCAGCGCCGGCGAGAGGCCGGTGGGCTTTGAGCACGACTGCCGCGAAGGGATCTGCGGCAGCTGTGGCTTTCTGGTCAACGGTCAGGCCCACGGTCCCCAGGCGGCCACCACGGTGTGCCAGCTATATCTGCGCCGCTTCAACGATGGCGACACCCTGGTGCTCGCGCCCTGGCAGGCGAAGGCCTTTCCGCCGATTCAGGATCTGGTCGTGGATCGCAGTGCCCTTGATCGCCTGATCGAAGCGGGGGGCTTCTGCTCGGT
>NZ_JAGQCQ010000038.1:0-16763 GCF_024346275.1 Cyanobium sp. BA20m-p-22 | reverse complement strand
TCGGCAACAAACAAGACCCTCTTGCCTGAGTAGAGAGCATTCGCAATAATATTGGTAATTGTCTGGCTTTTGCCTGTTCCTGGTGGCCCCTCAATGACCAGCGACCTGCCTTCCATGACATCTGCGATCGCCGCAAACTGGCTAGCATCTGCCTGAGTAATCAGAACGGGGACTTTTCCGCTAACTTCAGGCTTGTCTACAGATTCATCGTCGGCAATACGTACAGGCGTTTTTTCTTTCTTGCTAGAGTTCAAATCAGCGGACAAGATTTGGCGCACTAACGGCGAGGCTTGTACCACTGCTGGGTCAAGATCTTTATAGAGCCCTAGACCGCTAAAGCTAAACAGAGAGAGATTTATGAAGCGTCTGACGCTCCAGGCGGGGTTGTCGGAAATCGCAGCCTCTACTGCCTCAAAATAGCTAGCCAGACCTGTCGCCTGCTCTTGAAGATCCAGCTCGGGTAGGTCTACCGAGAAATCTTTCTTAAGTCTTTCGCGAAGCGTTACATTTTCAATAGGAATATCGTCGACTGCTCTAAGTGTGTAACAGCGAGATCCGCCCCTGGCTCCGGCATTTGAAATCTCAACTGGTAGAAGAATGAGAGGTGCATAAAGCTCTCTGTCTTTTACGTTCCATGAAAGGCCGCCAAATGTTAGATAAAGGATATTGTTGCCGGTCTCCTCTATGGAGCTAACGGCCTGCTTCCGTATCGCCTCGGCGACACGCTCAAGGCGGGCACCAAGCAATAGCGTCTGAATTCCGCTGCTCTTCATAGATCGCCCAGCGCTTTTGCATGGCAACTCATATGAAGGACTGATGCCTTTCTCTTCTGCCCATCTGGCTAGGTTTGGAGACCTTATTTTCTTTTTGTTCGAAGTCTCAAGCTCCTCTCGGACTTGACTCCTGAGCCGATCTTCCGCACTGGCTAACGCAGGGCTTATTCCTTTGTCTTTTGCGCTGTCGCTCAGAATCTGCTGATAGAGAGGATCTTCTAGCCGTGCTTTCGCAAGTGCGGCCTCAAGCTCATCGTCGTTCACCTCGCGAAGCTCTTTTTCGGGAGGATCGGGCAATGCGATGAGGGGCAGGGTCGTGCCAGAACAAAGAGCATTCAGCGTTCCCTGCAGATCAGAATGGACAAACCGGATCAGGCGCCGCGTGCGTTTGTCGTTCAGTGAAAGGTTGAGAAGATTATTTCTAGTTGTCAGATCAAGTAGCTTATTTCTCAGCCCCTCAAGGGTTGGGATTAGGTGGCTTGCCTGCCCTGAGGCTCCCTTCCGCCCACCTTTTTTCACGCCTGCCGCCTGAGCGCCTGGTTCACCAGTCGGCACGGCCTTTCTGCGCTTTTCCTCCATTTTGCTACCTCCGGACTCCCTGTCTAAACCTGCTTGATATGCAGATTCCGCATCCTTTCTGCATGGCACTCCACTTGCGGTCCCCGCAGACGATTTCGAGTACGGCCAGCTTGTCCCTGTGCAGGATCAGGGAATCGATCGTGCTCTGCCTGACCCGATACACCGCCCGGGCGGCCTCCCCCTTCAGCTTGAACGTGATGAACCGGAAGGGCTCGCACCCCACAAGCTCCCTGGCCTTGGCAGCGTGCTTTATGGCGTTCAGACGGGCGGTCATTACGGCCATGGGGGCGATTGTTGATCCGCCTGCAGCGGCGGGATTGGCATGGGGGTGAGGGGAAGCTGCGGTCAGTCTGCACCTAGCGGCGGCGATGCGGCAGTACACCAGGAGCAATTGAAGCTGCGAGTCTTGGATTTATGCAAAGGGCGCATACTTTTAGCCCCCAGCTGTGAAGGCTGCCCATCTGGTCCAGTACCTGGGGGTGTGTGGCATAAAAGGGGGCTCCTGCTACACCGGCATTGCGCTAGCAACACCCTGCGACAGCAGCGGGATCTCTATCTCCGCCCCCTGCTCCACCGGGTAGCCCTCCATCTCCAGATGCAGGTCACTGCACACCAGGGTCAGCGGCGGCTCCAGCCCCTGGGCCTCCATGAAAACCATCACAAGGTCTTCCCCCGGCCCGAGGCCATCGGCATGGCGCTTGACCTCCTGTCGGAAGCGCAGCGCCGTGAACTTCTTGAGGTCAGGCCGGGCCGAGAGCACGTTGGTGCGTAGGAAGCGGGCGTTGCCGTACTCGGTTTGGTTTACGAACAGCGTGTAGGGCTCATCCCCATCAGGTCCTGGTAGATCGTCCTGGGTGCTGATCCGGATGTCCTTCACGGCAGGGCTGGGTGCGGGCAGTACACCCAAGCTCAGGATGGGTCATGCCCGCCAGAAAGCAACGTGAGCGCACCCCTGCAGTTCGGCGACATTGTGCGCATTACCAAGGCGTTCCTGCAGTCGCTGGCCATGGAGAGCGGCCCTGATGCTCCCACCAGCCTTGGACCGTTTGCCCGTGGCACGGTGACCGCCATCGCACCGCTCACCCCGCGTAGCTCCCTTGTGCTGTCGACGGTGCCCTGGGCCGATGACGAGACAACCCAGGTGAATGTGGTGAGCCTGGAGCAGCAGCCCGGCAAGCCGCCACTACCTGCCTGATGAGACCGCCGATCGGCTCAGTGATCACAAAACTGCGCCGCCAGGACCCGTACATCCAGCAGGAGCAGCACCGCTACCGCTCCCCGCGGGGCTTTCAGCACTGGGCCAATCACCTGGCTTATGCCGCCCTGATCGAGGCGGGTCTGCAGGTGATGGATGCGCTGGAAGATCCGATCGGCTTTTGGGCGGCGACAACCTGCCGCTGGGCCCGGATTGTGGACGCTCCGCCCCGCTTCCTGGCTCCGGAGTTGGCTGAGGCATTTCGCCGCACCCCTTCTCCCCGCCTCGATGACGAGCTGCCGCAGGTGCTCCCCTGTTTCCGGCTGATGCTTCCCGACGGTGCCCTGTTCACAGAAGACGGGGTGCCGATCCCGGAGCTGATCGTGGCCGATCTGCGGGTGATGGCCGACTGGCTGCCGGCCGAGGCCCACCGCATCAGTGGTACCAGCTGCGTTGGTCTGGCCCTCGATGGCAGCAGCTACCTCACCCGCCACTCCTTTGCCCAGATCGGCGAGCGCCAACCCACCGAGGAAGACATGAGCCATCCGGCTTACGAGCGGGATGAGCAGGCGGTGCAGAGCACCAACCAGCGCATGGAGGGCCTGGCAATCAACGCCTTGCTCGTGCAGCTCTACCAGCCGGAACTGCTCACCACAGCCCCGGCCGCCAAGGTGCCAAGCGGTAAGGGCTTCTCGGCTGGTGGTGGTGCGGATGCCCCCGGCGCCGTGAAGCCCCAGGGCCCGGTGTGGATCGGCAAGGACTTGCGGCTTGATCGCACCACCAGGGCACCCTCACCGAGCAGCCCGAGTGGCGCCAGCAGCAGCGCCCCGCGCCGGCCCCATTGGCGCCGAGGCCACTGGCACACCGTCCTGCATGGCGAGAAGCGTCAGAGCCGGCGGATGAAGTGGTTTCAACCGGTTTATGTGGGGCTGGGCTGAACGGGGCTGACGGCTGCGGGGCTCTCCCTGTGCTGGAGAAAGCCCGGCGGGGTAGCCGCCGGGCTAGTGGCTCAGAGCACCTGCACTCGGGCCTGAGAGCCAAGCACCCGCTGCTGATTGGCAGCCAGGATCAGGGCCTCCTCGCGGGGCACGTAGTGCGGCTGGGAGCTGATGTGCCCTTCTCGATCGAGGAACAGCACCCGCAGCAGCTGGCCTGCGGCATCCAGCAGATGCACCGAGATGATGCGAATCGGGCAGTGCCGCTCAGCCGATGGGAGAACGGGCTCGAGGGAGAAGGGAAGGGCAGTTGCGGCCATGGCTGTGCTGGCGAACGACCCTGCCTTTGCGCCCCGGAGAAGCCAACCCCGCGCAAGGGTCGCGCAGCGACTTGCGTCAGCCCTTGCGCGGGGTTGGTGCCGGGCAGACCAAGGGGAGTGATCGCCAGCTCCTGGACCCGCCACCTTTCTCAGCTGCAGTAGCCCTTGCGGGCCCCAGGCCAGAGGCCACCGAGTAACGAGACATCAAAACGTTCCGCTCGATACAGCCATGTCCCCTTGCTGCTGGCCAAGGTGTTGCTTCTAGAAGAACGGATATGCAGGTAATTGGATCCTCGGTTCGATATCGCAAGGCCTCTCAGCCCATCGAGCGCAGCTACCGCTTCATCGACGGCAGCTGCGAGCCCCACTGTCAGCTCGACGGTCAGTACAACTCCGTTGATGACGCCATCGCTGATGCCATCGCCTGGATCGGCGATCACAGCGAACCCGACCATCCCGCCTGCCTGATCGGGGTGGAGGTGAGCAGCAGCAACGGCGAGTGGCGTACTTACCGCGTGCCGGCGCCGTTGCTCTGCCCACTGTCCAGCTGAAACTCCGGCCCCTAGACCCTGGCAACATTTCCCTGACGGGTGACAACAGAAAACCCCCGGGGGAGCGGGGGTTTCCCGGAGCGGCCGGGCAAGGGGGCTGGCGCTCATGCCGGCACCTGCATCAGTGGCGCATGAGTTTCACTCTGAAAGCAGCTCAGGAGCGTGGCGTGCCTGTGCAACAAACGCTTACAGGCTGCTTTTGTTGTTCGCAGTCCAGTCCTCCTCGTCGCTGCCTCCAACCGGCGTCAGTCGGATCTGCTTTTTGCCCAGCTTGATCTCAAACTCATCGCCGGGCCCATTTGCTGTGCCGATCTTTTGATGGTTTCGATGTTTTCTTTGGCTCCTTGCGATCGCAGCGATCGGACAGGCCCACCGACTGCAGTTGACCTCAGATTCTCGCCAGCCCAGCAGCCAACCCCTCTACAACACCACAGAAGAACGGCAGATCCAAAGTGTCGACCGTATCGCTCATCTGGTGGTAATGCGGATTCCGCATAAACGAGGTGTCAGTCACCATGAGCGCGTCGTATCCCGCATCCCAGAACGGGCTGTGGTCGCTGAGGCGCACATCCGGGATGGCACGGCCGCCGTTGGGCACCGGCAGCACCTTGGTGGGCACGTGCCGTCCCATCGCTCGAGCCAGCCCCGGCAGCAGCAGGCCGGCGCCGGCGTTCGCCACCAGGGCGATGAAGTCACCGCGGTTGCCGTACACCCTCTCCATCCCCGGAACCGGGTAGTTCTGCTCCTTACTGCTGAAGGCCAGCATTTCCAGGCTCACCATCAGCTTCAGGGGTTGGGCTGCCGCCCGCAGCTCCTGTGCCAGGGCGCTGCTGCCCACCATGCCCCATTCCTCCTGGTCGAAGGCCACGATCCACACCGGCCGCCGCGGTGGTTCGGCCGCCCAGCGGCGGGCCAGCTCCAGAAGGGCCGCCAAGCCGCTGGCATTGTCGTCGGCACCCGGTGATTGCAGCGGCCCGTCGTAATGGGCGCCCACCAGCACGGGCCGGCGCCTGGGTTCGCGGCCCGGCAGCTTCAGGATCAGGTTTGTGCCCGCCTCGCTGCCGCCACCAAAGCGGTGTTCCTCCAGCGGCCCGAGCTCCTCCATGCGCTCCCGCAGCGCCTGGCGCACCGCCATCAACCCAAGTGGATCCCAGCGGGCATGGCGGGGCACAGCGAACTGATGCAGATCGGCGAGCAGGCGTTGCTGCAGTTCAGTCATCGTCGCGGCCCTCGCTGTCGCGCAGCTTGCGGCCGCGGGCTCGCATGAATGCCTGGGTGCCCATCACCTTGCGCGCCAGGTTCAGCTGATCCGTGGAGAGCAGCTCCAGCAGTTCGCTCAGAAGCTGTTTTTCGCGCTCCACGTCAGCACTGCCCTTGAGCTGCTGGAGGCTCTCGAGGGCCGCCCGGATTGGCGCCTGGCCCATGGCGGCATCGCCTCGATCGATTCCCTGCATGGCCTGCCGCCGTTGCCGTGCCGCCTGTTGCAGGGCCACCTCACGCTCCACCTCGGGGGCGTTTGGGAGCTGTTGCCAGGCGCTGGCTTCCACCTGAGGCAGCCGTAGCAATCCGCCCACCGCCTGCGGTTGGCCATCCTGATCCCACCAGCGAGCTTGAACCCGCAGCAGCACGACGCATTCCGGATCTTTGCAATCCAACGCCGGTATCTGCAATTCAAGAGCCAGTGACGCCGTCGATCCCGCCTGCAGAGCACCCATGGCGATCCAGCCTTCGTGATCCGGCGTCATCGGGTTGTGTATCCGGCGCAGCTCCACTCCGGCCGCAGCATGCAGCCGCAGCTGCAACCCTCGGCCGATCGTCAGCTGCAGGCCCTCCAGCTCTGCGGAGAACACCGTTTCCAACTGCTCCGGTGTGGTGAGGTGCACCAGGTTGCCGTTGCCCGCTTCCGCCATGGCGGTGAGCAGGCGTTCGTCGTAGTCGTCTCCCAGGCCGATGCAGCTGGTGCTGATGCCGTACTCGAATGCTTCCCCCAACAAGGGGGCCACCTCGGAGCTTCGCCGGGGTCCCATGTTGGCCTGGCCGTCGGTGAGCAGCAGCACCCGGCGCTGATGAACCTCCAGCCCAGGGGCCTGCCGCAGGGCCTCCATCCCCTGCCGCCAGCCCTCGAACAGCGCCGTGGAACCACCCGATCGGATCGCAGCGATGCGTCGAACCGCCTCCTCCCCTGGCGGCCCCAGGGGCACCACCGTGGCCACCGTCTGATCGAAGCTGATTACCGCGACCCGATCCTCGGGCGTAAGCCGGCGCACCAGTTGCTGTGCTGCCATGCAGGCCGCCTCCAGCTTGGGTCCGGCCATTGAGCCGGAGCGGTCGATCACCACGGCGATCGCCACGGGAGCACGCCGGCTGGTAACAGCCAGCGGCGGGGCTTGGAGCTGAACCACCACATCAAGGCGGCAGCCCTCACGGCTGATGGCCGGCTTCTGCGGCTGGGTGACCAGAACCGGCAACAAGGACGGGAAGGTCATGGGGAGGGATCAATAGAGCGATGAACTCAATGTTGGGCGCGTGGGCGTGGACCATTGCCCTGCTCCTGCGAAGCACCACGGCTTCACGGCCACTCGCAATGGAATGCAGACTTGGGGCCGCTGCGCAGAGACGCTGGTGCTGCTCAATTTCTTCGATGTGGATACAGCAGGCGCGCAGCGCTGCGTAGAGCTGCGGGTGGGTGATTTCCCCGCACTGGCTCTAGAGACCGACCTGCTGGTGGTTTCAGCCTTCGAGCGCTGCTATCTCCCGAGGCCCGGCACCCTGATCGCCCGGCTTCAGGAGATGTACGGGATCGAGCTTGAGCGGCTCCCCAAGGCGCTCGACTTGCGTGACAGTCCGCTGCAGTGCTGGGTGAGCATCCCACTGGAGTGGGACAACCAGCCGGCAGGTCTGAGCCGCTTTCGGCGTATCGCCGTTGTGGAGGGCGCGATCGCATGGACCGGAGAAGGCGATCTTTTGCCCTGGCCGCCGTTCAACCGCTTGTTTTCCTTGTTGGCACTTTTGCCGATGCGCCGGATTGCCTGCTCGTCGGTGGCCACGCCACTACTCGGCAGTGGCAACCAGGGCATTGAAGTGCTCACCCATGTTCCCGATCTGCTTGAGCCCTATCGACAGGCTTTTCGGCACGTGCCCGAACTGCAGCGGCTGATTCTTTTCGACAAAACAGACGTTCACCTGCAGATGCTGGGAGATGCGATCGATGCCGCACTGGAGCGGGTGGATCCCCAAGGCATGAAGGTTGCCCTGCCTCACGATGTCCCAGGACTACATCGGCTCGGCGGCCTGCTGAATGACTGGAGCATGCCCGCGAATGCTCAGACGCCAAGCCTGACCAATGACATGAGCGAATTGCTGGCCCTGCTGCGCACCGAGCAGGTTTCACCAATCAGTCTGGGCATTCTGGCGCGTCGGGTGGTTGAACAGCTCGTGATTCAGAGGGTGGCGGAGGAGGGCATGACGGAGTGCCTCAACCTGAACACCGGCATCCACGCGTTGAGAAAGCGAGGTGCAGATCCATGGTTGATCAGCTGCCTCCATCAGGTGCGCTGCTTCGGCAACTGGATGGGCCATCCGCCACGGGGTGGGCGAGGGCGATCGGTGGAGCTTCACGACCTGCTCGCCGTGCTTTCGGCCCTCCAAAGGGTGTTGCAGGACTACCCCTGGTGATCGAGGCCCTACCGATGCCCGTAGCCGTCATTCGCATGACCCGACCCCAATCAGTCCGCTGGCCGCGGAAGACTGATCCCCACAACGCGCCCAACCCGGCGGATCGGATTGATGAGCACCAATATCCAGGGCTGGCTGGCGATCAGCACCGACGGTTTTGCTGCCATGAACGCGGCACGGCCTCCGGAGCACTTGGTGAAGGAGCTGGTGCAGAACGCCCTTGATTCCTTCGCTGACGGCCAGCTCGGCCGGATTCAACTGCAGTTCCGCCATTGGGGGGACCACCTGTCGGTGGACTGCGAGGACAACGGCAGCGGAATCGATGCCCTCGCCGATCTGCGCGTGGTGTACCTGACCCACAAGACCGACAGCCATCGCAAGCGAGGGCGTTTCGGCCGAGGCTTCAAGGAGGCCCTCTGCATCGCCCAGCAGGCGCAGGTGGTGAGCGGCAGCCAACGGCTTGAGTTTCTACGCGACAACGGCGAGCGGGTTACACGCCAAAGCCAGCTGGCTACACCGCTGAGCGGAACGCGCGTAAGCATGCAGATGCCCTGGTCTGCTGAGATCTGCGAGCAGCTGCAGGGCTATTTCGCCCGGTTCCTGGTGCCAGAAGGCATTGCTCTGGAGGTCAACGACCAGCGGATTGAGCCGCGGCCGGCCCTGCACCGCATCGACACCACCCTCACCACCGAGGTGTACGACACCGGCAGCCAGAGCTGGAAGAAACCGAATCGCCGCACCACCATCCAACTGGTGCCCTGTGCTGCGAATGAATCACCCACGATCTACGAGATGGGGATCCCGGTGGCGGCCCTGGATTGGAGCGTGCCCTTCCACTGCGACATCCAGCAGAGGGTGCCGATGAACCCCAACCGCGATGCGGTGGCCTCGGGCTATCCGCTGAAACTGCATGTGGCCTGTTTGCCCACCCTGCTGGACGGCATGGGGGAGGCGACTGTCAAGGAGGACTGGGTGGGCGCTGCCGCCCGCCGTTGTGATGGGGAGGTGCAGAAGCGGATCATCGAACGGGCTTTCGGTCGCAACATCGCCCGCTCGGTACCGCGTGTGGGTGCCCGTCATTTCGATGAGGACGCCCGTGAGCTGGGCGTGCAGGTGATCAACACCGCCCAGGCCAGCGGCGGCTTCCGCGAGATTCTCAAGTTGCACGTTCCCTCCGCCCAGGAGGTGGTGCGCTGCGACGAAGCCTCAAAAGCGGAGCAGGCAGGCTCCAAGGGCTTCTCGATCGCCGAGGCGCTGCGTGCGACCGATGGGCGCGGCCGCTGGATTGAACAACAGGGCGGCGTGCAGCATGTGGCCAGCTGCCTGACGTTTGCGGTCTGGTTCTGTCAGCAGTTGGTGAACAGCTGCGATGAAACCCAGGACCCGGTGACGGGAAAGCTGACCCTCAATACCAGCCTTCCCAGGCAGCTCTATGCCCACTGGAGTTCCAGCAACGTGCTCACCCTGGCGCTCGATCAGGCGTGCTTCTGGCAGGCACCCTTTGGGGCCGAGTCATTGAAGATTCTCATCCATGAAGCGGCCCATGCCATGAACATGCACCACGGCTATGAGTTCCGCACCGAGGTGGAGCGTCTGGCCGGTGTGGCCGCCAGTTTGATGCTGCATCAAGGCCCGGAAATCCAGAGCAGGTTCCCTTCGCTGCTTCAGCTCTCGGGCCTACAGCCTGATGCAAGGGCATAAATGTCAGGGATTATTCCTTGAGTCTGTTGGCTTCAGACCACCGCCACAGCATCATTCTTAGGGATTGCTGTGGTGACCTGGATGAAACAGGCGCTCAGCCACTACGTCCATGGGTGGGCCTCCGGGATGCGCTGGCGCCTATGCCGGCCGCCAGCATCGCCGCTTCACTCTCCACTCCCCTATTGGCTTCGGCACGCCCTTCGGGCGATCTCCTCCACCAGCGGATCGTGCCGGCAACACAGCCACAGCTGTTGAGCTTCTGCCAAGGGCAGCACGTTCAGATCGCTCGTTTGCAACGCGCTGATCTGATCGCGATCCAGCACCACCCCATCCAGCAGATCGAGCTCCAGGAGAGCGCTGCTTTGGCTCAGGCTCGCGGCCGGCAACGGCACCCACTCGGCCCAGATCCAACCACGAACCAGCGGTTCTGCCGCCGCAGGCCCACCCACTCTCAACACCCCGCAAGCCAGCCGGTGACGGTTCACGCCCTGCCGCAGCATGCGCATCCAAACCGTGTCGCAGAAACGCCGCCCTGGGGGGCTGCTGCGCTGTTGCTGCAGACCCATCTCCGCAGCCAGGCGCCTGTAGCGCCGGCTCACACTGGGCTGGGACACATTGAGGAGCTGGGCAGCAGCCACGGTGCTGCCGGTGAGTTCCAGCATGTCCACCAACACCAGATCCCTCAGCACCGATGGGATCCGATAAGGGCTTCGGGGGAGATCGCCGGACATCCATCAACTACGACAGCTATACCAGTGTTCGCAGCAGGGCCGTGGATTGCGACCAGCTCCTGCGAACGACAGCCGCTGCTTCAACCGATAATCCCCAGGCTGGTTGTCGTCCGGCCTCCGCGCGGAGCACCGGGTAGATCGGGTTTGCTGAGACGGCCAGTGTTGGGTTTGGCGGTCTTGCGTGGATCCTTCATCGCTGGGTCACGCACAGCCTCTGCATCGACAACGAGCTTGATCCGCTGTGCCTGAACCAGCAGTCGACTCAATTGGTTCGGGTCAGCCCCAGCACGTTGGGTCAGTTGACTCACCTTGCGTTTGAGGCTCACCTGCCGGGCCGTTGCGCGGTCAAAGGGGGAAAGTGTTCCTCCCGCTAATAACTTGCTCCGCCAGGAGATGTAAGCCAATGGCCCCACCATCGCCACGGCATCCACCATCGCAGATCAAGAGGGGATCGCTGCCCATGGCCCGTGATTCGCAGTAGGGAATGGCAATAGCCCCAGTCCCACTGCAGGATGGATCCATGACCGGCACTCCCTTGCGCTGCCACCTGCTGATTGGCCCGCCCGGCAGTGGCAAAACCACCCTGGCGCACCAGCTGGCGCCCCTGCTCCAGGGGGCCGATGGCGGCCCTGGCCTGGTGCTCTCCACCGATGTGATCCGAGCGGAGCTGTTTGGCGATGCTGGCGTCCAGGGCCCCTGGGATGAAGTCCGCACCGTGTTGCTGCAGCGCCTGCAGACCGCGGTGACGGCCGGTCGGCCAGTGATCATCGATGCCACCAACGCCCGCCGGCCGTGGCGGCTCCTTTACACCCAGCAACTGCAGCTGCCCCAGCCGGTCGAGTGGATTGGCTGGTGGCTCACCACACCCCTTGAGCAATGCAAGGCCTGGGCGCTGCGGCGTGATCGACCTGTGCCTGAGGCGGTGATCGAGGAGTTCCACGCCAGCCTCGACAACCGCTTCTTTCGGCCAGATCGGGCCGAGGGCTTTGCGGTGATCGTGGCCCTCAACCCCGGTGCCGGAGAAGGCAGCGATGACGATCTGCGCGGCCGCCTAGCAGCCCTGGATGGGCGCATCCGCAATGCCCTCAACCGCCAGCGCGCCGTTACCCCCCAGCTGCACCGCTATTCACGTCTGCTGGATCTGGAGCGGCTGCTGTTTCTGCTCCGCCTGCTCACAAGCTTCAACGGCCTTGACGACAGCGATCCCGGCACGGCGCCCGAACTGCTCAAGATCTGCAATCCACCCCCCCAGGGCGATGTGGCCGAGCGGGCAGCCGCCTATCTCGTCAGTTGGAAAGATGTCCACGGCGGTAACAGCGACGGCTACGGCGATGTGGCGGCGATTCGCGCCGACCTTGCCTGGCTGGAGGCCAACGGATATACCCGCCTCGACTGGCAGAGCGACCAGCCGATCGATCTCGGCAGCGCCGGCCCCCCAGAGGGCAGCACTGTTAACGGCGGCCACCCCGCCCTGGCGAGTACGGAGGTGTTCCGGCGGGTGTTCACCCTGCTACGCCACGTGCTCAAGTATCCCTTTGATGCCCCAGAAGCCGCATCAGATCGGGAGGCATCGGAGCCGGAGCCATCCGCCCCTGCCCCCCCCAGGGCTAACCGGGCCAGACGGGCCAACACGGAATTCGGACCCTTCTACCGCCATCTGATCGACAACCTCCAAGAGATCGAGGGGAGCTACCGCCCCGACCAGGAAGCGGCGCTCCGCTACGACATCGAACACGTCCTCACCCCCTACGGCTTTCTGCCAACCGTGAAGGGCAAGGGTCGCCCCCACAGTCGCCGCCAGGGTTACGCGATTGGCACGGCGCTGCTGTCGGCCGACCAACTGCTGCAGGTGCACGCCCAGCTCAAGGCTTCTCAGGATCGCCTCAGTGATCAATCGCAGAAGCCCCTGCTGCTCATCCTTGAGGAGCGGCTCCAACGCGCTGGCATCCTCAGCGCTGATGGCAACCCCGACCGGCTACGCCAGCCCAGGCGAGCCCTGGCGCACCGTTCATACACGGAAGAAAAGCCTGGCACCCTCTCCAGCCTGGAGCTGTCTCCCCGGGTGGAGCGGGCGATCCGCGACCGCCGCCGTGTGTGGTTGCGCCATACCCCTGACGTGGTGGATGAACAGCGGCGGAAACGAGGCGATGACGGCAGCTTTCGTGCCTGGCCCCTGCAGCTGATTTTCCACAACATCAGCTGGTATCTGGCCTTTGAGACCGTCGCGATCGGCCGCAACGACGGCCTCGGCCTGATCCGCGTGCTGCGCCTGGATCGGCTGGTGCTGACGAAAGAGGATGGCAACGTTCGCCGCAGCAGCGAGCAGGAACACGCCTGGGCTCTGGAGCGACTGGAGCGGCTGATGGACGTCTGCGGTGGGGTCTATTTCGGCGAGACCATCGAGGATCAACTGGCGGTGATGGGGCCGTTGCTGGGCCGCACTGTCAAGCCGCCCTACCAGGTGTTGCGCTTTTCCTGTACCCCGGGAGTGTTCAATCTGATCCGTGAGACACCGCGGCGTTTACCGCTTGAGCACATTGCCTTCTCTAGCGCGATCCCTGGCGATGGCATCAAGGACCCAGGAACGCGCTGCATCCTCCCACCCAATCCCGCTGGGGACAGCCATCCCTACCCGGTGGAATATCGCCTGCCCAGTTGGACTCTCGAACGAGACTGGGATCTCCGCAACTGGCTCTTCCGCTGGGGTGCAGGGATCCGGATCGAACAGCCCACCGAACTGCGTGAGAAGCAAGTACAGGAGGCGCGCGCGGTGATGGAGCTCTACCAACCTCGGCAAGGCAACTGAATCAGGCCACTTAAAGACAATACTTTTTCAAGACATACTTGACCTCATTGGGCTTGTCTTCCAGCCAGAATGCTTCATTCTCAACCTGCCGGATTGAGGGGCCAATGATTTTTACAGCCTTCTCAACATCCAGCTTTCTCCTGGCCGAAAGCTGGATTTGAGAAGGGGCAATACCCAAAGGAAGCAGTGCCTTATTCTTGCAGAATTGGGCCAGATGCACCGACTCGTGCAGCAGGGTTTCGTTGATATAATGCACTGTGTTTTCTCTTGACGCAATTCGGCTCGTACAAATCGCCAAAGTACGATCGGAGTGACTGAACCAGCCATAGATATCGTGCTTCCTGCACACCGGTGCATTTTCGACGACGCGAATTGCCCTGGCAACCATCTGATAGATCTCTTGAGACTGCGGATAGAGATAAAGCAAGAATTCCATGTTTTCACTGTAAAATAATAAATAAACTTGAGCTTGAAATGCCCAGACCCTGTGTGGATTGATTCAGGAAGTTGTCCTGAAAGCTTTTGTGTCTGATCAGCCAATCCAAATGGATCTTGTCTGCTGATGAGGATGCAACGTGCGAATGACGAGCACTTTCAGCCCGTGGCCCGTCATTCGCACAAGTAAGCGCCACCAGATCTTTCGGGCTGGCGATACTTCTGTCATCGAAATTGGAGGTGACATGAGCAAGCCCAGTGATTCCGCCGGCCGGGGCCGTTACCGCTTCCAAGGTGGCAAGCCCGTGGATCCCGCTGCTGGCGTCCATCCGGAGATGGCGGCTGATCAGGCCGATGCGCCGCAGGGCGCTGGCATCCCCAATACGCCGGAGGAATTGATCGCCATGCAGGAGAACAAGCCCGAGCGCCCGGAGAAGTCGGAGCGGCAGCCGAGTGCCAAGGCCAAGCAAGTGTTGGATCTGATCAAGACGCTGGCCACCAGTGCAGCCGAGGATCAGGAAATTGCCCTAACTCTGATGCGGCGGCTGGAGAGCTTCCACGACGAAGTGGTGGCGGAGATGAAGGATGACGCCGAGGCCAAACACAGTCTCATTGCCGCCTGGGCTATTGATGCGGATCGTCTCATGCACTGTCGAATTTTTCTTGAAAACGTCGATCTGGAGTGATCGCATCATGCGCCTCCAGGGGCAAGGAACTGCCTCTGGAGGCGTTAGCGGTGGCTAACGCGTAGGCACTGCCACTGCTGCAGCAGTGCGATCACTGCTTGGCCGATAGCGTTAGAGAGGCGAACTGAAGACTGCTGTGGCTGTCCAGCTGACTTCTTGGCGCCATAGCTGCGGTGGTCTTGATCATGGCTGTTCTTCTGGCAGTGGTGCTCTGGACCAGTGCTCTGGAGGGGGGTGTTGATCTATCCACCTTCTATGCGGTCGGCGCTTTCGTGGCTTCCACGATACGACCGCCGATTGATGAATCAGTTGCTAATTATGGCACAACGATCACGAAATTGGCGGGAAGCTCCCCCATTCAAACCAGATCTATGCATCTGGTGAATAGAATCGGCACCTTTGACCTGGTTGCGCATGAAGGTCATTTGGCAAATATGTGCTGATGGAGTTTCTTGCATGAGGTCATCTGAGTAATCCTCACGCCTGCCCCTTCGCCGATTAGCCCAAACATGCTTTAGGGTTGTCATTCGGAGGGTTTGGATGATCGCAGTTGGACACCTTTGGAGATCAATTGGTATGCCAAGTAGAGCCTCGCCGGTATTGCGACAACGGCCTCCGGTGAAACCACGCGTGCCGATCAGATCAAAGAAGTTTATGCAATAGAGAACGACTTCATTCATCTCGTCGTTTTCACTAGCGATGGGCGCGCTCTCAATCTTGACTTCGCGCAAGCTGCCGGCAGTACAAATAGCGTTGGGGTTCAATGCAACTCGATTCTTATGTGATATGCGTGCTTCGAAATCACCTGGTCACCACTTGGCAAAGCATTTAGGTAATGTCGCGTAACGATCTTCATCGCTTTCAGCAAGCTCAGAACGATGGGGCGCCAAGCTTCTACGACAGTGCTCTAGCCGAGCTGGCAATAGGTAGAAAGACTGGCCACTGGGTCTGGTTCGTTCTGCCGCAGCTGGCGGGTCTTGGGCACTCAGAAATGGCCCAGTGCTACGGCATTGCAGGCCTAGATGAGGCCCGCGCCTACCTGGCGGCCCCGTTGCTAAGGCAGCGGCTCGAGGCGGTGATCAGCGTGATCGACGAGCAGCTCAACCAGCCCGGCCAGGATTTGGAGCACTTGATGGGCAGCGAGCTGGATGCCGCCAAGACGGTGAGCAGCCTCACCCTCTTTGAAGCAGCCGGACTGGAGAGCGCAGCTGCACTGCTTGATCGGATCGGGCGGCGTTGCGCGCGCACGCTGGAGATGCTGGAGCTGGCTGCGTCCTGTTGAAAACACAGCGATGGTGGTGGGCTTGAGTCAGCAGCTTCCCTCAAACCTCGCTGAACTGCGCGTCTTCTGATCTGTAGCTCGCGGTGGCGCACAGCCGGCCAGTGATCTCGGCCTGCTGGTTGATTTCCCGGCAAGTCCCAGCCTCGAGCAATTCATGGATTTTAAGTTGGCCCTGGAAGAGCTCCTCAGCGTCCGCGTCGACCTAGTGACCCGCAACGGCCTGCGCGCTGAGCTGAGTTGCTGAATGTGATTGTCGCTATTCCAGGTGAAGCAGAAGGCCTTCAGGCTGCTGTTGGGCTCGCTGAGCTTCGCTTCCGCGTTCGTGGTTCGCAGGAGGGCCTGCGCGGCCTGGCTGCGCTGAGCTGATGCTGGCTGCAGTTACCCAGCGACCTAACCATGACCCGCATCGTGATCCAGTGGCAAGACCAGTTCGGCCGCTGGCAGCGCTTCCAGGAGAAGCACAACCAGGCCGATGCCTTTCGCACCGCCCAAGCGCGAGCTCGCAGTACTGGCAAGCGCCACCGCCTCGTCGATGAAGCCGGGCAACTGCTCGATCTGGTGGAGCCTTGAGTTATGGCGATACCAGGCAAAAAGGGGTTGCGGTCGCCTTGGCGGCCGCGGGGCTTGTCGCTTGCGGTGTTGGTGCCTGGTCTTGGACCCAGAAAGCGCCAGCGGAGGTGCGCACCCTTGATACCGTGTTGCGGCGCCTAAGCCGCGGCAATGATCTAGGCAGCCAGCCGCTCGCGTTCATGGTGGCTAGCGGCAGCTACACCGCCCAACTCGCTCGGGAACGGGGTCTCTGCAAGCCTAATCAGTGTCAGATGTTTGTCCAACTCAACCCCTACCAGCGCTATGGCAATGGATGGGACGAACTGATGCGCCAGGGTTACACCCTTGGCGATATTCAGGGTTGGGCGGCGTCCAGCGGCACCGTAGTAATACCCCGTGCCACCTTCCGCGCCTATGGGCCGCGCACCGGTTACCTGGCTTGCACGGTGGCTCACGAGATCGCGCACATCAGGCGCCATCACATCTTTAAGCAGAACTATCACGTCAATCACAACCTTAAAGGGCAGGCAGAGAAGCAAAAAAAG
>NZ_JAGQCQ010000037.1:0-17135 GCF_024346275.1 Cyanobium sp. BA20m-p-22 | reverse complement strand
ATGGCCGCTCTCGCCCACCAGCACGGTGCGGCCCCGATGCAGGCGGTGGGCCAGCAGCAGGCCCACCGGATAGGCCCGGGGGGCATCCAGCAGGGCATCGGGCTGGAGCCCATCCGGCAGGGCCCCAGCCAGGGCGTCAAGGAAAGCCCCATCGCCAAGGCTCTCGAGCTGGCGGCAACGGCGGGCCGGCGCACTCCAGACCAGCTGGAATACGCCGTCTCCCAGGGGCAGCACCGCAAAGGGCCCCTCGGGCCGCAACAGCTCCCAGGCCTGGTCGTTGGCGCTGCCGCGCAGCTGCACCAGACAGGTGAGGCAATTCTGGGAGTAGGCCCAGTGCAGGGCGCCGATGCCCAGGGCCGCCCGGCTGGGGGAGTGGGGGCCGTCGGCGGCAACCACCAGGTCTGGCGGCGGCAGGGACGACTGAACCGGTGGAGAGCCCAGCTCGAGAACCACGGCGGGATCGGCCGCC
Organism: Cyanobium sp. BA20m-p-22; assembly: GCF_024346275.1. Lineage (NCBI taxonomy): Bacteria > Bacillati > Cyanobacteriota > Cyanophyceae > Synechococcales > Prochlorococcaceae > Cyanobium > Cyanobium sp. BA20m-p-22. Next base: position 16,666 of record NZ_JAGQCQ010000037.1, on the reverse strand, counting down.
AGGGCCGCCAGCAAGGGCGGCAGAAGCAGCTGGTGCTTCGCTATCCAACCCACTGCGGTGGATGAAAGATTGGCGTAAGAAGCGGCCGAAGGGGTGGTGGTTGCCGGGCCCAGATCAGCCGGGGTGAAGCCCACCTGGCGCTCTACAGCCAGGTCGACCAGCTCCAGGCGGCGGAAAGGAACCATGACCTGCTCCAGAGAGCTCCACAGCCCCAGTTGGCAGAGCAATCGCTGGCTGGAGTGACTGAAGGCATAGGCGCGGTTGCGCTCCACCAGGGCCGAGGCCGGCAGGGGATCACAGATGCGCACCTGCCAGCCGGCCCGGGCCAGGGCCAGGGCCGCCAGGGCGCCGGTGGGACCGGCCCCCAGCACCTGGGCCCGGAAAACCGGATTTGAATGGACCATGGCGACAGGCTGATCAGCCCGGGTGGGAGCACAAAAAAGCCGCAGCTCATTGACTGCGGCTCAAGCTGGAACTGGGCAGGGATTCAGCTGGGTTCAGCCGATGCCGAGCAGGCCGCGGGTGAAGGATTCGCCGCCCAGGGCAAATTCGGTGATCAACAGGGCAACGAAGCCGAGCATGGCCATGCGGCCGTTGAGCTTTTCAGCCCGCTCGTGGAAGCCCCAGCCGCTTTCGGTGGAGACCACTTCCATGCGGGGCTCGGTGGCGAAGGCATTGAGACGTCCCCCATCTTCGGTGGTGACGGTGGCGCCCCTGATGGTGGCTGCGGCGACTGCGGGTGTGGGAGCTGCGGGGGTGGCCTGGGTCATGGGGACGCTCATGTGGGGTTGCTGACGAAATTGTAACGCAATATTGCAGAGATTGGGCAGATCGGTCCCCAAAGCGCTCTGCGAGAACCTCTCAGCGAAAACCCTCAGCGAAATCTTTTGAGGCAGAGCTCCTCAAAGGCCGGGCGCAACAGAAAGGGGTATTCCCCCACCCACAGCTTCAACTGGGGCAGCCAGGCATCGCTGATCGCCCCGACCTGGGAGAAATCCTTGCGCTCACTGAGCACCAGCACCCGCACCACCATGCCGGCGCGGATCTTCTGATGCTTCTTCTTGTCAAAGGGAAAGCGCACCTTGCCGAGATAGCCCTGCTCGTCCTCAAGCTCGAGGGTGAGCCAGGTGCGGCGGTTTTCCACCAGCTCCAGGCGACCGCTGTTATTGGCCTGTTCGCGCCGGTCCTCAACGATCTCGCGGGTATAGAGATCAGCTATTTCCCCTTCAAACAGGGCGGCTGCCGGGTAACGGCGCAGGGTGGCGTTCTTCTGGCCGGCCTCCAGGATCGGGCCCCAGAGTATGTAGAGGGCAAACACCACTCCCACCACCAGAAACACTGGGCCAAACTGGCTGGAGAAGAGCAGGGTCTGGCTGATCAGCAGCGTTATCACCGCACCGATCACCGTGATCAGCACCCGCTGCAGCACCTTGCGGGGATTGCCGGTGCAGGCGTTGAACTGGGGGCCGGTGGCCACCGCCGGAATCAGCCGGGGGAGCTCGCCGGGGCGCAGGGGAAGCAGCATCAGAGCAGCCGCTCCAGGCCATACACCAGCCCACCCAGCTGGCGCACCTTGCGCACGGTGAGCAGCACGCCGGGCATGTAGGCGGAGCGTTCGATCGTGTCGTGGCGCAGGGTGTAGGTCTCCCCGGGCGCGCCAAACAGCACCTCTTGGTGGGCCACCAGGCCCGGCAGTCGGATCGAATGGAGCCGCAGACCGCTCTCGCGCAGCCCACCGCGGCAGCCCGCCAGGGTTTCGTGCTCCTCCACCTGCTGGGGGTTGAAGGCTTTGCCCAGCTCCTCGATCAGCTCGGCGGTCTTGATGCAGGTGCCACTGGGGGCATCGGCCTTGCGGTTGTGGTGCAGCTCGGTGAGTTCGGCGTAGTCGTAGAAGCGGGCGGCGGCGGCAGCGGCCTGCTGCAGCAGCACCATGCCGACTGAGAAGTTGGGGATCACGGCCCCACCCACCCCCGCCTTCTCGGCAAACGCAGCCAGATCGGCCAGCTGCTCGCTCGAAAGACCCGTAGTACCGATCACCGGGTGCACCCCGTAGGCGATGGCGCCGCGGCTGTGCTCGTAAACCACCGAGGGGTGGGTGAAATCCACCAGCACGGCGGCCCCGCCGCTGCGGGCGGCCTGGCTGGCCTGGCAGAGGGCCCCCTCAAAATCGCTGGTGATCGCCACCTGGAGCTCCCCCAGGCCGAGCTCCAGGCCCACATCGGCGCCCTCCTTGCCGGAGGTGGTGTCGATCGCTGCCACGAGCTGGCAGTCGTGCGCGGCGTCGAGGGCCTTGATCACCTCGGCGCCCATGCGGCCCAGGGCACCGGCCACCACCACGGGGATCGGCGCAGCGGGGGCAGGGGCAGGGGCCATGGCGAGCGCAGGTAGTGGGATCGAGCCTATGCGTGCCGCGCAGGCCTGGCCAGCGCTCGCATCAGGTCGGGGGGCTCCGTAGATTCCCTGGGGTCAGTTCAGTTGCGCATGTTCACGCAGGTTCGCTCCACCAACCGCCGCGTCAGCCCCGGTGAGGTGAACGGCCGGGCCGTGATGAAGGCCGTGTATGTGGTGCTCGAACCCCAGTACCAGCACGCCCTCACCCAGGCGGCCAACTCGCTCAACGACCAGAACGGCCCCCTGGCGATCGAGCTGAGCGGCTACCTGATCGAGGAACTGCGCGACCCCCAGAACTATGCCGACTTCCAGGCCGATGTGGCCGCAGCGGACGTGTTCATCGCCTCGCTGATTTTCATCGAAGACCTAGCCCAGAAGGTGGTCGAGGCCGTTGCCCCCCACCGCGACCGGCTCAAGGCCGCCGTGGTGTTCCCCTCCATGCCGGAGGTGATGCGACTCAACAAGCTCGGCACCTTCTCGATGGCCCAGCTGGGCCAGAGCAAGAGCGCCATCGCCAGCTTCATGAAAAAGCGCAAGGAGGCCGGTGGCGCCGGCTTCCAGGACGCGATGTTGAAGCTGCTCAATACCCTGCCGACCGTTCTCAAATACCTGCCGGTGGAGAAGGCCCAGGACGCCCGCGCCTTCATGCTCAGCTTCCAGTATTGGCTGGGCGGCACGCCAGACAACCTGCGCAACTTCCTGTTGATGCTGGCCGACAAATACGTCTTTCCCCGGGCTGAGTGCGATCGGGCCGCCGTGGTGGTGGCCGAGCCCGAAGTGTTCCCCGACCTGGGCATCTGGCACCCCCTGGCGCCGGGGATGTTCACCGACCTCAAGGAATACCTCAACTGGACCTCCAGCCGCACCGATCTCAGCGAAAAGGCGCTCCAGGGTCCGCTGATCGGCCTGGTGCTGCAGCGCAGCCACATCGTTACTGGCGATGAGGCCCACTACGTGGCGATCATCCAGGAACTGGAATATCGCGGCGCCCGCGTGATCCCGGTGTTTTGCGGCGGCCTCGATTTCACCAAGCCGGTGAATGCCTTCTTCTACGACCCGCTCAACCCCGATGTGCCCCTGGTCGATGGGGTGGTGTCGCTCACTGGTTTTGCCCTGGTGGGTGGGCCGGCCCGCCAGGACCACCCCAAGGCGATCGAAGTGCTCCAGAAGCTCAACCGCCCCTACATGGTGGCCCTGCCGCTGGTGTTCCAGACCACCCAGGAGTGGGAGGAGAGCGACCTGGGCCTGCATCCGGTGCAGGTGGCCCTGCAGATCGCCATCCCCGAGCTCGATGGCGCCATCGAGCCGATCGTGCTCAGCGGCCGCGACGACGCCACCGGCAAAGCCCACACCCTGCAAGACCGGGTGGAGGCCATCGCCGAACGCTCGATCCGCTGGGCCTCCCTGCGGGTGAAGCCCCGGGCCCTAAAGAAGCTGGCCATCACCGTATTCAGCTTCCCGCCAGACAAGGGCAATGTGGGCACCGCCGCCTACCTGGACGTATTCGGTTCGATCCACCGGGTGCTGGAGGAGATGAAGCTCAAGGGCTACGACGTGCAAAACCTGCCGCCCACTGCCAAGGCCCTGATGGAGGCGGTGATCAACGACCCCGAAGCTCTTCAGGGGGCCCCGGAGCTCTCGATCGCCCACCGCATGAGCGTGGCCGAATACGAGCGGCTCACCCCCTATTCCGAGCGGCTGGAGGAGAACTGGGGCAAGCCCCCGGGCAACCTCAACTCCGACGGCACCAACCTGCTGATCTACGGCCGCCACTTCGGCAATGTTTTTGTGGGTGTGCAGCCCACCTTTGGCTACGAGGGCGACCCGATGCGGCTGCTCTATTCCCGCAGTGCCAGCCCCCACCACGGTTTTGCCGCCTACTACACCTATCTGGAGAAGGTGTGGGGGGCCGATGCGGTGCTGCACTTCGGCACCCATGGCTCGCTGGAGTTCATGCCCGGCAAGCAGATGGGCATGAGCGAAACCTGCTACCCCGATTCCCTGATCGGGGCCCTGCCAAACCTCTATTACTACGCGGCAAATAACCCGAGCGAGGCGACAATCGCCAAGCGGCGGGGCTACGCCTCCACGATCAGCTATCTCACCCCACCGGCAGAAAACGCAGGCCTGTATCGGGGTCTCAAGGAGATGGGCGAACTGGTGGGCTCCTACCAGCAGCTGCGGGAAAGTTCCCGCGGTGTGCAGATAGTCAACGCAATCGTCGAAACGGCACGCCAGTGCAACCTCGACAAAGACGTAAGCCTCCCCGAGCTGGATGCTGCCCAGTTGGACCTGGACGCCAGGGATTCCGTGGTGGGTGCGGTGTATCGCCAGCTGATGGAGATCGAAAGCCGCCTGCTGCCCTGCGGCCTGCACACGATCGGCAAGCCCCCCACTGCGGAGGAGGCAATCGCCACCCTGGTCAACATCGCCGCCCTGGAGCGAGACGAAGATGGCCTGCGTTCCCTGCCGGCCCTGCTGGCCGAGAGCCGGGGCCGCACGATCAGCGACATCTACAAGGGCAATGACGCCGGCGTGCTCGCCGATGTGGAGCTCAACCGCGTCATCACCGAGGTGTGCCGTGCGGCGGTGGCTTCGATGGTGAAGGCCGTCACCGGCGCCGATGGCCGGGTGACCCTGCGCCAGAACTTCGCCTGGCTGTTTGCCCTGCTGGAGCGCTTCGGTTTCCAGCTGCCCAGCCCCTGGCTGAGCTCCTGCCGGGCGGCTGGCTTTGGCGGGGTGGATCAGGCCGAACTCGACAAATTGTTTGGCTACCTGCGCTTCTGCCTCGAGCAGATCTGCGCCGACATGGAAATGGAGAGCCTGCTCAAGGCCCTCGATGGCGAATACGTGCTGCCCGGCCCCGGCGGCGACCCGATCCGCAACCCCGGCGTGCTGCCCAGCGGCAAAAACATCCACGCCCTCGATCCCCAGTCGATCCCCACCCGAGCCGCGATTGCGGCCGCCAAGGTGGTGGTAGATCGGCTGATCGAGCGCCAGAAGGCGGAACAGGGGGCCTGGCCCGAGACAATCGCCTGCGTGCTCTGGGGCACCGACAACATCAAAACCTACGGCGAATCGCTGGCCCAGATCCTCTGGTTTATCGGCGTGCGGCCTGTGGCCGACTCACTCGGCCGGGTAAACAAGCTGGAGCTGATCACCCTTGAGGAGCTGGGCCGGCCCCGCATCGATGTGGTGGTGAACTGCAGTGGCGTATTCCGCGACCTCTTCATCAACCAGATGGGCCTGATCGACCAGGGCGTGAAGATGGCAGCTGAGGCCGATGAGCCCCTGGATATGAACTTCGTGCGCCGCCACGCCCTTGAGCAGGCGGAAGCCCAGGGCGTGTCCCTGCGGGATGCGGCAACAAGGGTTTTCTCCAATGCCAGCGGCAGCTACAGCTCCAACGTCAACCTGGCGGTGGAGAACAGCACCTGGGAAGAGGAGGATGAATTGCAGGAGATGTATCTCTCCCGCAAAACCTTTGCCTTCAATGCCGACAACCCGGGCGAGATGAATCAAAACCGCGAAGTGTTCGAATCAGCCATGAAGACGGCCGATGTGACCTTCCAAAACCTTGACTCCGCCGAAATCTCGCTCACCGATGTGAGCCACTACTTCGATTCCGATCCCACCAAGCTGATTGCGGGCCTGCGCGACGACGGCAAGGCTCCAGCCAGCTACATCGCCGACACCACCACAGCTAACGCCCAGGTGCGCTCCTTGAGCGAAACTATTCGCCTCGATTCACGCACCAAGCTGCTGAATCCCAAGTGGTACGAGGGCATGCTCAACAGCGGCTATGAGGGCGTTAGGGAGGTGGCCAAAAGGCTCAACTTCACCCTCGGTTGGAGTGCCACCAGCGGCGCGGTGGACAACTTCGTATATGAGGATGCCAATGACACCTTCATCAATGACCCGGAGATGCGCAAGCGGCTGATGGAGCTCAATCCCCACAGCTTCCGCCGCATCGTCGGCACCCTGCTGGAAGTCAATGGCCGCGGCTACTGGGAAACCAGCGACGAAAACATCGCCCAACTACAGGAGATCTACCAAGAGATCGAAGACCGGATTGAGGGGGTTACGAAGGCATAAGACCCTAGAGTAGTGAAATCCACTACCGCCGTTTGAGGGTTATGGGCGGTCTCCAGACTGCTACGGCAAGTGGCTGAAGGAAGGATTTTCACGGTTGAATCTCACGGCCGTCACGTATCGCGGATCACCGCAAACGGATTGCGCACCGTCACCGTTCCGTAGGTGTGGCAATCGGCCATATCTTCCGACAAGACCAAATCGCAGCCGGATTGGTGGGCAGCGGCCAGGATCGCGGCATCCCAGTAGGACAGCGGATAGGCCTGATGCAAGTCGAGGGCGCGATGCAGCACGGCACGATCGATGGGCTGCACGGTGAAGCGCTCCCAGGTCGCCATCAGCGCCACTGCATCGTCAAGTGAAAGGCGATCAGGCCGCGTGGCCCGGGTGGCCTGCACGTAGAACTCCTGAAGCACCTGCACCGAGAGTGTCCAATCGTCTTCCGTGAGCAGGTAGCGAGCCAGCTGCCGCTTTGACGCTTCAGCGGGTGTCGTACTCACCGCATAGAGCAACACATTGGTGTCGAGGAAACAGCCAGCCGTCATGCCGTGCGCGGCTGCCGTTCGTGCAGGCGGCGGCGCGGCTGGCGATCGGCTGCAGACAGGCCTTGCCCCTTCTGGTCGAGGCGGCGAAACAGCTCATCCTGGGACAGGCGGCGGGGGTCAACGCCGGGATCGCGGCCTGGCTCGGCGGCTAGGGAGACCAGATAGTCGCGAACCAGCGCCGACACCGAGGTGCCGTTCTGCGCGGCATGGATCCGGGCCTGGCGATGAACCTCCTCGGCCACCGAAACTGTGATGTTTTTCATGGGATCACAGTATCGCAGTGGACCCGGACGGCTCAACCCCGGCCTGTTCGATGAGCAGGGCTTCAATGAGAAGCAGCTTGGTGAGCGGCTGGTGGAAATGGGCTGCATCCGCCCCGAACAACTTGATCAGCCCAGCAGAGCATCAGCCATGCGGGCAACCTGCACGATGGGCCCAACGTCGTGCACTCGCAGGATGCGGGCCCCCTGGGCAATCGCCTGGCTGCATACCGCTGCCGTGCCCCATAGCCGCGCCCGCGGCCTGGGCTCGCTCAACACCGCGCCGATAAAGCGCTTGCGCGAAGGCCCCACCAGTAGGGGAAAGCCCTCCGCCGCCACGGCGCCTAGGCCCCGGAGCAGATCCAGGTTGTGGTCAGTGTCCTTGGCGAAGCCCAGCCCCGGATCCCAGATCAGCTGCAGCGGGCGCACCCCCGCCGCCAGAGCCATTTCAGTGGCGGCCAATAGACCAGCCCGCACCTCCGCCACCACATCGCCGTAACAGGCAAGGGAGTTCATGCTGCGGCTATCGCCGCGGCTGTGCATCAGCACCAGTGGGCAGCCGGCAGACGCCGCCAAGGGCAGCATGGCCGGATCGCGGCGGCCGCCACTGACGTCATTGATCCAGTCGGCTCCGGCCGCCAGGGCTGCCTCGGCCACGGCGGCATGGAAGGTGTCGATCGAGAGCAGGGCCGAGGGATGGGCAGAACGGATCGCCGTGAGGGAGGGCAGCAGCCGCGCAAGCTCCCGCTGGGGGCCCACCGCCTCGGCCCCGGGACGGGTGCTCTGGGCGCCGAGGTCGAGAAGATCTGCCCCCTGGGCCAGCATCCGCCCAGCGGCGCCCACGGCCTGGGCCACGCTGGAGAGGCGGCCGCCATCGCTAAAGGAATCGGGGGTGAGGTTCAGCACCCCCATCACGGCGGTGCGGTTGCCCCAGGGGGCCCGGGGATCAGCCATCACCCCTGCCCCTCAGCGGCCGTAGTTGGCGATGCGGGCGAAGCTCACCGGGTCGAGCGCAGCCCCCCCCACCAGCACGCCGTCGATCTCTGGCTGGGCCATCAGGTCGTCAATGGTGGCGGGGTTGACCGAGCCCCCGTACTGGACCGTGACGCCGGGATTGCCCACCCAGCCGCGAATCAACCCACAGATGCGGTTTGCCTCCTCGGCGGCGCAGGTTTTACCGGTGCCGATCGCCCAGATCGGCTCGTAGGCGACGATCAGGGAGGTGGGATCCACCTCCTCGAGGCCCTGCTCAATCTGGCGATGAATCACCCGCTCGGTTTCGTTTGATTCGCGCTGATCCAGGCTCTCGCCCACGCAGAGGATCGGGATCAACCCATGGCGCTGGGCGTTGCGGGCCCGCAGGTTGATCTGCTCGTCGCTCTCGCTGTAGTACTTGCGGGGCTCGCTGTGACCCACGATCGCGTGGCTAACGCCATGCTCCAGCAGCATCGGGGCCGAGATCATGCCGGTGTAGGCGCCCTGGTCTTCCCAGTGCACGTTCTGGCCGGCAATCTGCACGCCAGCCCCCTCCAGGTGGCGGCAGAGGGTGGGGATGGAGGTAAAGGGTGGCGCGATAACCACCTCCCGATCGTTGGGCAAATCGGCGATTAGGGGCCTGAAAACGGCTGCAAACACCCGCGTCTCCGCGCAGGTCATGTGCATCTTCCAGTTGCCCGCGATCACAGCCTTACGCACCGGCGCCAGCTCCGTACTGTCAGCAAAACCTAATGGTCCGCGGGCCGCTCCCCCATGAACAGCACCTCGTGGCCGTTGATGGTCACCGCATCCCCCAGGGCCAGCTGGCGACCCCGCCGGGTTTCGATGTTGCCGTTCACCTGCACATCGCCGCGCTGGATGCGCAGCTTGGCCTCCCCGCCGGTGCCCACCAGGCCCTGGTACTTGAGGAATTGGTCGAGTTTCAAGTCTGGTGCTGCAATGGGGGCTGCAAGAGTGGGCGATAGCGTGAAGCCATGCTTGCACCGCCTACGGCCGGGTTTCGAAAGCTCTGGCCGCTGCTGAAGCCCCACTCCCGGCGCCTCGCCGCCGGGGGACTTTGCATGCTCATCTTTGTGGCCTGCTGGCCCCTGCTGGCCTGGCTGGCCGGCCAGCTGATCCCCGCCATCGGCGCCGGCAACTTCCCGCTGGTGGCGCGCACCATCGCCGCGGCCCTGGGATTATTTCTAGTGCAAAAGGCCGCCCAATTCGGCCAGGACACCCTGTTGGCCGGCCCGGCCCTGCGGGTGAGCCAGGAGCTGCGCCGGGGGCTGTTTGCCCGGCTGCAACGGCTCGAATTCGGCGCCCTGGAAAAGCTCTCGGCCGGCGACCTCACCTATCGGCTCACCGAGGATGCGGACCGGGTGGGGGAGGTGATTTACAAGACCATCCAGGACACCATCCCCAGCGCCCTGCAGCTGGTAGTGGTGCTCGGCTACATGGTGTGGCTCGATCCGCCCCTGGCCCTGGCCACCCTGCTGCTCGCCCCGGTTGTGGTGGTGCTGGTGAGCAGCTTCGGCGCCCGGGTGATGGCGGCGGCAGAACGCAGCCAGAAGCAGGTGAGTGAGTTGGCCGGCTTGCTGGGCGAGGCGATCACCGGCCTGCCCCTGGTGCGGGCCTTTGCGGCCGAACCCTGGCTGCAGCAACGGTTCGACACCGAAATCGACCTGCACCGCCGGGCCCGCTACCGCACCCTCAAGCTGCTGGCCCTGCAGCACCCGGTGGTGGGCTTCCTCGAGGCGGCCGGCATCCTCACCGTGCTGCTGATCGGCGCCGCCCGCATTCAGGCCGGCGGCCTCAATAGCCAGGGTTTCAGCAGCTACGTGGCAGCGTTGCTGATGCTGATCGATCCGATCTCCCACCTCACCACCAACTTCAACGAGTTCCAGCAGGGCCAGGCCTCGCTGCGGCGGTTGCGGGCAATTGAGGCCGAGCCGGTGGAGGCCCCCGACCGTCCTGGCGCCCAGCCCCTGGGCAAGGTGCACGGCGCTTTGGTGCTCGAGCAGGTGCTCTTCGGCTATGACGCCGCCCGACCGGTGCTCCACAACCTCAACTTGAGCGTCGAACCGGGCCAGGTGGTGGCCCTGGTGGGGCCATCCGGCGCCGGCAAGAGCACCCTCTTCTCGCTGCTGTTGCGCTTCAACACCGCCCAATCGGGCCGGGTGCTGCTCGATGGCCACAACCTGGCCGACCTGCGGGCCCGGGAGCTGCGCCGGGCCGTGGCCCTGGTACCCCAGCAGAGCAGCGTGTTCTCGGGCACGGTGGCCGAGGCGATCGCCTTCGGCCGGCCCGCCACGGAGGCGGCGATCCGCCAGGCGGCCCAGCTGGCCAATGCCTCCAGCTTCATCGAGGCCCTGCCCCAGGGCTACGCCAGCCGCATCGAGGAGCGGGGCAGCAATTTCTCCGGCGGCCAACTGCAAAGGCTGGCCATCGCCCGCGCCGTCCTCGGCAACCCGGCGGTGCTGCTGCTGGATGAGGCCACCAGCGCCCTCGATGCGGAGGCCGAGGAGGCGGTGCAACGGGGCCTGGAGCAGGCCATGGCCGGCCGCACCGTGCTGGTGATCGCCCACCGGCTGGCGACGGTGCAGGGGGCCAACCGGATCCTCGTGCTAGATGGCGGGCGGATAGTTGAGCAGGGCAGCCACAATGAGCTGATGGCCAGCGGCGGCCGCTACCGCGACCTCTGCGAGCGCCAGTTCATCCACCTGCAATCCTGATGACTTGGGAGTACAGGGTGATCCACATCAATGTGGAGAGCGGCAATCCGCCCGGGCCGCCCTCACCCAAGACAGACAGCGAGCGGCTGGGGGGAGCGCTCAGCCCCGAATTTCTGCAGCGGGAATTCCCCCAGCAATACGACGCCGCTGCCACCAAGCCACGCCACCCGGCCGAGCAGCTGCAGTTCTTTCTCAATGCCCTCGGCAAGGAGAACTGGGAGATGGTGGAGGCAGCCCAGGTGGGGCCGCTGCTGATGTTTTTTTTCAAGCGGCCGGGTCCCACCCCCCTATCGTGAGGGGTACCAAATTCCGTTTCCGTGGACATCGTCAGCCCCAACACCACAGGCAGCCAGCCGCCCGTGCTCACCTTCGAGGGCAAGCGCTACGACCTCAACAGCCTGCCCGATGAGCTCAAGGAGCTGGTGCGGGGCATGCAGGTGGCCGATGCCCAGCTGCGCATGCATGAGGACACCCTGAAGGTGCTTGCCGTGGGCAGGCAGGCGATGGCCAGCCAACTCAACGACAAGCTCCAGGCCATCACCCCCATGCCCTGAACAGGCCCGGCCTTAGCAAGCGCAAGAGCAAGCGCAAGGCCTAACCCACCACCTCCTTCGCCTCCTTCAGCAGGGCCTCGGGCAGGGTGACACCGATCGCCTGGGCCGTGGCCTTGCTCACCAACAGCTCGGTTTTGGTCAGGGGCTCAAAGGCCATCGTGGCCGGGGATTCCCCCTTCAGGACCCGCACCGCCAGCTTGCCGGCGGCGTAGCCGTCATCGAAGTAGGACCAACCGATCGTGGCCAGGCAGCCGGGCAACTTGATGTCGTCGGCATCCACCGAATACACGGGGATCTTCTTCTCGAGGCCCACCTTGGCGATCGAGCCAAAGCCCTGGATCGTGGCGTAATCGCCGATCTTCACGAAGGCCTCCACCTGCTTCTGAGCCAGCACCTGGGCGGCCTGCAGCACCTCACCGGAGTTGGCCACCGATTGCTCCACCACGGTGATGTTGCGCTTGGCCGCCTCCTCCTTGAGCACCTTGGCCTCATATTCGGAATTGGGCTCACCGGGGTTGTAGATCACCCCGACGGTCTTGAGCTCCGGATTGATCTGACGGGCCAGGTCGAGCTCCTTGCCCATCGGGTTGGTGCCGATCGTGCCCACCACATTAGGGCGGTGCTGGCCGACGCCACCGGGGGGGGTACCGGCGCCGGCACCCCAGGGATTGGAGCAGTAGCAGAAGATCACCGGCGTGGTTTCCGGGGCCACCTTCATGGCGGCCTGCAGGGGCGGGGTGCCCACTGCCAGGATCATGTCCACCTTGTCACCCACGAACTGCTTCATCACCAAGGTGGTGTTGGGCAGCTCACCGGCCGCATCCTTCTGGATGAAGTTGGCGGTTTTGCCCGGGGTGTAGCCGGCCTCGGCCAGGGCCGCTTCAAAGCCCTTGCGGGTGTTGTTCGGTGGCGGCGCATCCAGCATCTGCAGCATGCCGATGGTGGGCCCCTTCACCCTGGCGTCGCCGCCAAGTTTTCCGCAGGCCGAGAGCACCACCGTGCTGACAGCGCCTGCCCCTACCAGGCTGAGAAATTCACGACGCTGAAGACCCATCAGGGGCACTGGAAGACTGCGGCGCCACTATGGCCGTGCCGTACATCGCCCGCAATGCCGGTGGATCGAGAGCTTCCCGCTCCGCAGCGCTCCAGTCCCCGATCAGGCGACCCTCGTGGAGCATCACCAGCCGGTCGCCGTGGCCGAGGGCCTGGTCGAGGCTGTGGGTCACCATCAAGGTGGTGGTGCCGAAGCGGCGGATCAACCTTTCGGTGAGGGCTATCACGGTGGCCTCAGCCCGGGGATCGAGGGCGGCGGTGTGCTCATCGAGCAGCAGCAGGTCCGGCGAACTCAGGGTGGCCATCACCAGGCTGAGGGTCTGGCGCTGGCCACCGGAGAGCTGGCCCACCGGCTCATCGAGGCGGTCGGCCAGGGGCAAGCCCAGATCCCCCAGTAACTCCCGGTAGCGGCGGCGATCGGCCCCGTTGGGGTGAATGCCCCCGAGCATGCCGATCAGGCCCCCGCCGATCAGCCGGGCTGGCCTACTGCGCCGTTCAGCCAGCCGGAGGTTCTCAGCCACGGTGAGACCGGGGCAGGTGCCCTCAAGCGGGTTCTGCATCACCCGGCCGATCCAGCGGGCTCGCTGGTAGTCGCGCAGCTTGTGCAGGGGGCGATTGCCGAGGTGGATCTGGCCATCAGCCAGGGCCAGGGTGCCGGCCACCAGGTTGAGCAGGGTGCTCTTGCCGGAGCCGTTGCTGCCGATCACCACCAAAAATTGACCCGCCGGGCAGGTGAGCGAAAAATCGCTGAAAAGCTGGCGCCAGCCCCCCCCGGGCAGGGGATGGCCCCAGCCGAGTTTGGCAACGGTGAGACTCGAGTTGGCGCCCTTGGTGACGCTGCTCATCCCTGCAGCCTCCCCTGGTCGGAGAGGCCCGGGATGCGCAGCCGCCCAAAGGCCAGGGCGATCAGCAGCAGCAGGGCCGTGGCCAGCTTGAGGTCGACCGGCTCGAGGCCCAGTTGGAGGGCGATGGCGATCAGGGTGCGGAACAGGATTGCCCCCAGCACCACCGCCAGCAGGGCCTGGGGCACGGAGCGGGGCCGCAGCACCGATTCGCCGATGATCACCATGCCCAGGCCCAGGATCAGTGAGCCGATGCCCATGGTCACATCGGCGAAACCCTGGTAGTTGGCCACCAGGGCGCCGGCCAGGGCCACCAGGCCATTGGCGGCGGCAATCCCCACCGTGAGGCCGCGGCGCTGGTTGATGCCGTTGGCCCGGGCCATGGTGGGGTTGTTGCCCAGGGCCCGCAGGGACAGACCGAAATCGGTGGCCAGCAACAGGCTGATCAGCAGGATCAAACCCCCCATTGCCAGGATCAGAGCCACCGCCCACTGGCCATCTATGCCCAGGCCCAGGTCGGGCAGGGCCTGGATGCCGGCCGGGGTCTCCGGCAGGGGGATGTTGGAGCGCCCCATCAACCGCAGGGTGATCGAGTAGAGGCCAGTGGTGGTGAGGATGCCGGCGAACAGGTCGTTGACCCCCAGGCGGGTGTGGATCAGGCCGGTCACCAGACCGGCCAGGCAGCCAAACAGAATCGCCATGGCCAGGGCCACCGGCACCGGGGCGCCCTGGCTGATCAAAACCGCCGCCGCGCCGCCGCCGAGGGCGAAGGAGCCGTCAACGGTGAGATCGGGGAAGTTGAGGACCCGCAGGGTCAGATAGGTGCCCAGGGCCAGGCCTGCGTAGGCCAGGCCCTGGTCAGCGGCACCAAGCCAGAGGGAGAGCATCGGCGCATTTTGCCGGGCGAGCGCCCGCGGACCTAGCCCAGGGGAACCAGATCCTCGAACCGAAACACCTGGCGCCCAGCCGGCGTATCGCCGTGGGCCTCGGTCTCCACCACCCGCTCGCTCAACACCCAGGGGCCAGCCTCGCTGAGCGGCACGAAGGTGTCGGTGAAGCGGCTGATTCCCCCCTTGGCTTCACCCGTAGCTGGGTCGCTGTAACGGCTGGTGTAGCTACGGCTCAGGTAGCCGCTACCGGTGTCGGTGGTGCTCTCGGTGAAGATCGTCACGACGGTGCCGTGGATATGGCGATGCACCATCGTCACCACATCGCCCTTGATGCGGTAGCGGTCGCCCTCGCCCTTGCCGCCCACGATCACCTCGGTGCCCACCGCATCGGTGTCGCCGGCGCTGAAGCTGTTGGCGCCGTGGGTCTGCTCGAAGCTGCGGCGCACCCGGTGGATCGCCACCTCCCACAGCTGGGAGGCCAAGGCCTTATGGATCTCGGCATCGTCGATGCCCTCCAGGCTGGCCTTGAGGTCGGCGCCCAGCTGGAAAGTGCCGGCCACGGTCCGCTCGCCCTGCTGCCAGCTACAGCGGCCGGCGTAACCGGCAAAGCCGCTCTCCCAGGTGTAGCGGTTCTCGTAGGCCGCCCGGAAGGCCGCCGTGCAGTCGCTGCCCGGGGCGATCGGGGCGCTGAGCTGGGAAGGGGGTGCCTCTGGGGTGACGGTCACGGGGATGGTCGAAGGGATGGGTCAACCCTAACGAGCCGGGTGGGGATGGATGTCCTGCAGGGCATTCACCTCGATCGTCTGCTGCTGCAGGGCGGTGATCGCCTCCACCGCCGCCCGGGCCCCGGCCAGGGTCGTGACCGTGGGTACGGAGTAGTCGAGGGCGGCGCGGCGCAGGTACTGGTCGTCGTGGGCGGCCTGGCGGCCAATCGGCGTGTTGATGATCAGCTGGATGCGGGCGGAGCGAATCGCGTCTTCGATGTTGGGGCGGCCTTCGTGCACCTTGAGAATCGATTCCACCGTCAGGCCTGCGGCCCGCAGCGACCTGGCGGTGCCGCCGGTGGCGATCAGGGCAAAACCCAGCTCCACCAGTCGCTCGGCCACGGGCAGCAAAGCGAGCTTGTCGCGGTCATGGGTCGAGAGGAAGGCGGTGCCACCGGTGGGCAGGGCCTCATTGGCGGCCAGCTCGGCCTTGGCGTAGGCCATGCCCGCACTGGTGGCGATACCCATCACCTCGCCGGTGCTGCGCATCTCCGGCCCCAGCAGGGTGTCGGAACCGGGAAAACGCTTGAACGGCAGCACGGCCTCCTTGACGGTCTGCAAGGGCGGCCGGGGCTCGGCCGTGAGGCCCAGCTCGGCCAGGGTGCGGCCCGCCATCAGCTGGCTGGCCACCTTGGCCAGGGGCACGCCGGTGGCCTTGGCCACAAACGGCACCGTGCGGGAAGCGCGGGGGTTGGCCTCAATGATGAACACCCGCTCGCCCAGTTCGGGGTCGCTCTGCACGGCGAACTGCAGGTTGATCAGGCCGCGCACCCCCAGGGCCAGGGCCAGGGCCCGGCTCCAGGCGCGAATCGTGGCCAGGGCTGGCTCGCTGAGGCTCACCGACGGCAGCCAGCAGGCCGAGTCACCCGAGTGGATCCCGGCCGGCTCGATGTGCTCCATCACACCGCCGATCACCACCACCCCCTCCCGATCGCAGAGGGCGTCCACATCCACCTCCACGGCATTGTCCAAATACTGGTCGATCAACACCGGGTGGTCGGGCTCCACCTGGACCGCCTCCACCATGTAGCGGTTGAGCTCCGTCTCGTCGTAAACCACCTCCATGGCCCGGCCGCCCAGCACATAGCTGGGGCGCACCACCACTGGATAGCCCACGCGCGCGGCGATCGCCCGGGCCTCGGCCTCACTGCGGGCCAGGCCATTGCGGGGCTGGCGAATCTCCAGGCGCCGCAGGATCGCCTCAAATTGCTCCCGGTCTTCGGCGGCGTCGATCGATTGCGGCGACGTACCCCAGATGCGGCTGCCCGTGGCCAGTCCCTCCGGGGAGGCCAGCCAGTTCAGCAACGGAATCGCCAGCTTGAGCGGCGTCTGGCCGCCAAACTGCACGATCACCCCCACGGGCCTCTCCACCTCGATCACGTTGAGCACGTCTTCGAGGCTGAGCGGTTCGAAGTAGAGCCGGTCGCTGGTGTCGTAGTCGGTGGAAACGGTTTCCGGGTTGCTGTTCACCATCACCGTGGCGAAGCCCTCGGCCTGCAGGGCGAAGGAGGCGTGGCAGCAGCAGTAGTCAAATCCGATGCCCTGGCCGATGCGATTGGGGCCAC